>JBOGDG010000073.1:0-10115 GCA_050701655.1 Micromonosporaceae bacterium | reverse complement strand
TCCTGTCGGGTCGATGCTGGGGACCTCTTCACGCTAGTCGCGAGCGGTGCGGTGGGTCCGCTGGATCCCACGTGACCACGCCCACGCCCGTCTCGGAAAAGCGGTCGCCGGAGGGTACGCGGGCCGGCGATGATGACCGGTTGTGGACATCGTGAAGGTCGACCCGTACGACGAGCCGGCGCTGCGGGCCTGGCACACCGCGTTCTCCGACGGGCGGGCGGCCGAGCGGGAATCGCCCGCCAACTGGGCGTACGAGGAGCTGCTGGCGCTGTTCCGGCAGCCACCCCTGGTACGCCGCACCGAGCCGTACGCCGCCGTCGAAGGGGACCGGACCGTCGGCGCCGCGGTGGTGCAGGTGCCGGTGCTGGACAACCTGAACCTCTTCGAGTTCGAGGTCGCGGTGCCGCTGGCGGAGCGCCGTCGCGGCGTCGGGTCGGCGCTGTTCGAGCACGTGGTCGGGTTGGCGCGCGCCGAGGGGCGCGGCAGCCTGCTGGTGGAGGTGGTCGAGCCGTACCAGGGGAGAGGGCCGACCGGCAACGTACCGTTCGCGGAGCACCGTGGCTTCACCTGCCGCAACCGCGAAGTGCACCGGATCCTCGACCTGCCGGTGACGCCCGCGACCCTGGAGCGGCTCGCCGCCGAGGCGGCCGGGCACCAGGGCGGCTACCGGCTGCGGAGCTGGATCGGCCCGTGTCCCGGCGACATCGTCGACCAGTACGTGGCGCTGCAGGAGCGGTTCATCGGAGAGGTGCCGCTGGGGGAGATCGATTACGAGCCGGAGCACTGGGACGCCGATCGGCTGCGTGCCGAGGAGGACAAGCTCGCCGCGCAGCGGCGCACCGCGTACACCTCGGTGGCGGTGGCGCCGGACGGCGAGCTGGTCGGGCACACCTTCCTGATGGTGCCGGCCCACGATCCGGGTCAGGTGTACCAGGCCGACACCCTGGTGCTGCCGGAGCACCGGGGGCACCGGCTGGGGCTGGCGCTCAAGGTCGCCAACCTGCGGCTGATGACGGCGGCGCATCCGGACCGGCGTCGCGTTCACACCTGGAACGCCGCGCAGAACACCCCGATGAACGCGGTCAACGACGCGCTCGGATTCCGTCCCGTGGAGCAGATGGGCGAGTACCAGCGCGACCTGTGAGGCCTACCGCGTGGCGGCGCGGAGATCGATGGTTTCCGGGCGTACCTGGTACCTGCCCGCGTCGGTACGGCTGGCGGTGCCGGTGACGCGCACCTCCCGGTGAGTCGCGCGCCACGAGAACAGCAGGGCGATCCGGGGATCGGAGTCGACGTTGCGTGCCAGCTCGGGGTCGTGGCAGGCGACGTCGAGCTGACCGCCGGCCGGACCGTCGCACCACGCGGTCACCAGGTGCGGTGCGCCGTCGGCGCCGGTTGTGGCGACCGTGACCGCGTGCGGGTCCGGTTCGGTCAGCAGCGCCTCGTGCAGCCAGTCCCCGAATCGTACGAGCGGCTCGGTGTCGTCGCCTTCGCCGGGCGCGAGCCGCGCCAGCCAGGGGTCGGGCCAGTGCTCGGTGAGGCCGCCCGCGACATCCCCGGGCGGGTCCACCTCCGGCCCGGCCGGTCCGGCGCCGCTCAGCCAGCTGTCCAGCACCCCCAGCAGGTACGGGCAGTTACGCCACGGCCGTTCGTGCGGGCACGCCGCCGCGTGGCGCAGCAGCCGCCGTGCCGCCTCGGCGGCCGCGATCCGGTCATCGAGCCAGGCGAGGTGCGCCTTCACCACGCTCGCCCACGGCGGGCCGCTGTCGTCGAGCGTCGCCGCGATGGTGTCCAGGTCGACCCCGAGACGTTGCAGCAGCTGTACGAAGGCGAGCCGGCGCAGCTCGTCGCGTCCGTACAGCCGGCGACCGCCGACGCGCCGCGCCGGCCGTACGATGCCGCGCTCGTCGTAGTAGCGCAGCGCCGACGTCGCCAGGCCCAGGCGCCGCGCCGCCTCGCCGATCGGCACCAGGTCGGGTGTGGTCGTCACACCGCCAGTTGACTTCAAGTCGACTTGAAGCGCAACTATCGGGTCATGGCAGAGACTTCTTCTGAGGTACGGGCCGCGCGTTCGTGGCTGAACCACAGGCCGCTCACCGGATTCGCGCTGCCCCGCGGCCGGCTCGCCGGACTGATGGGCTGGGTGATGGGGCGCGGCAACCTGATCGAGCAGCGGGAGGCGCTGGAGCTACTCGATGTACGCGCCGGCCAGCGGATCCTGGAGGTTGGCCACGGGCCGGGTGCCCTGCTGGAGCTGATCCGCGACGCCGGCGCGACCGTCGCCGGGGTCGATCCGTCTCCCGAGATGTGCGCGATGACGCGGCGCCGGCTGCGGGACCCGCACGCCGACATCACTGTCGGTATGGCCGAGCGCACCGGCCACCCGGACCAGGCGTTCGACGCGGTGGTGTCGGTGAACAACGTACCGATGTGGTCCGACCCGGACGCCGGCTTTCGGGAGCTGCACCGGGTGCTCCGCCCCGGCGGCCGGCTCGTCGTCGCCTGGCACGGCGGCGCGACACCCACCCGGATCGCGCGCCGGCTCGCGCTGCCCGACGACGTACTCGACCGGATCCTGGACCCGATGCGGCACGCCTTCGGCTCCGGCGAGCGGCGGGCGACCGGCCATCTCGACGTGTTCCTGGCGACCCGCGCCGAGTAGCTGGCGCAGTGAGTCGCGCTGGGTGGCCCGCGCACCGAGCCGCGCCGGGTGGGCCCGCGCACCGAACGGGCCGTTAACCCGGTGTCATGACGCAGTTCACTCGTGTGGCGCTGCCGTGGTCCAGAGCGTTGAGATGGGAAGACAGGTGAGGTTCTGGCCGAAGCTGAGCGACTCCTCGCCGCAGTACAGGACGAAGCCGGCTCGGAATCGGTCACCGAGCCGGCGTGCCAGCAGCCTCAAGCCGCGGAAGTCGTCGGGGCGCACCGTCTCTGTTGCCTTCACCTCGATGCCCACGACCTGGCCGGCGTTGTCCTCCAGAACTCCGTCGACCTCGTACTGATCGCGATCCCTGTAGTGATACAGCCGCGCCGACGTCCGTGCCCACGTGAGCTGGCGCGCCAGTTCGCCGAGCACGAAGTTCTCCAGCAAACCTCCAACGGGAGGTCCCGCCATGGCTCCGGTCGACAGGTAGTTGGCGAGTCCGCTGTCCACAAAGATGGCCTTTGGAATGGCGACAGCGCGCGTAGTGAGATTCGTCGACCAGCCTGGGACCAGCCGGATCAGATAGATGGTCTCCAGGATCTCCAGGTACTTTCTGGCGGTCGGTGCGGTGATGCTCAGTTCGCTCGCCAGCCGGTTGATGTTGAGAAGTCCACTCGTCTGGGCCGCGAGAAGCGCGATCAGTCGCCGCATGTCGGCTGCGCGCTCGATGTCCGCCACCTGCTTGACGTCGCGCGCGATCAGATCGGCGACGTAGCTTTCGAAGAACCGCTCCCGACGTCGCGGCGCCACCCTGCGTACCGCCTCGGGATAGCCGCCTCTGCTCATCCTGTCCAGGTAATCCTTGCGCTGAAGTGTCGACGGCGTGCTGCGGAGATCGGCGCCGAGCCGGAACACCGCGTCGACGAAACCGTCCGGCTCACCGTCGATCTCGCCTTGCGACAGCGGCCAGAGTTCGATGGTTTCTGACCTGCCCGGCAGCGCGTCAGGCAGGCCGCGCAGGGCCAGCAGGCGCGCGGACCCGGTAAGCAGGAAGCTCCCCGGCCTGGGATCCCGATCAGCCAGATGCTTGATCGCTAGCCACAGATCCGGCGCCCGTTGCACTTCATCGATGAGCATCAGTCCGTCATGACGGACAAACCGGACTGGGTCTTCGAGCGCTGCGGCTCTGGTGACCGGGTGGTCCAGGAACCGAGCGACCCCATCCGAGGTCTCGCGCAACACCATTTCGGCGAGGGTGCTCTTCCCCACTTGACGAGCACCGTTCACCACCACGACGCGAGTGTCGGAAAGGGCGTCGCGGATGAGATCCGCAGCCCGCCTGGGAAGGTAGTCGCCCGCCCTGCGCATGGGCCGACGATAGCAGCCGCTTTACGTTTGCCGAGAAGTAGGCTTTAGATCTGCCGATAACGAGCCTTTCAATCTGCCGAAGGGAACCCTTGAAGCCTGCTGAATCTGGTTAGGCCGCTATGACGGCGTACGCCCGGACCGGGAAGCTTCCGAGGCCGGCGATCATCGGGGGCGCCGCGGTGAACCGGAACCCGTCCGGCGGCAGCGCGTCCAGGCCACGCAGGTGCTCCACGATCGGGATGCCGGCGGCGAGCAGGGCGCTATGCGCCGGCCGCTCGCCACCGGAGGACGGCCCGGTGCGATCGATGTTCACCGTGTCGATCCCGACCAGCGCGGCGCGCTGCTCGACCAGCCAGGCCGCGCCGTCCTCCGTCAGGTACGGGTGATCGGGGTCGCCGTACCGCTGAGTTCCGAAGTGGACGTCCCACCCGGTTCGCAGCAGCACGGCGCGACCGCGTACCCGCAAAGCCGCGAGCAGGGACCGGTCGATCGGGGTGACGCCCGCAGGGACCGTAACCACGACGCCGTCCAGGTCGACTAGCCGCTCCAGCGGCACCCCGGCGAGGTCCGCGCCGTCCGCCCACCGGTGGTACGGCGCGTCCAGGTACGTGCCGGTGTTGCCGACCAGCGAGATCCGGCCGATATCAAACGACGTGCCCGGTGCGTAGTGCTCCCGGGACGCCTCGCGGGTCAGATGGTCGGTGATCTCTGGGCCGGGCAGGCCGGGGTAGGTGGCCATGCCGTCGGTGATCACGTGGCTCAGCTCCACGAGGCGCCGCCCCGTGGAGCTGAGCTGCTCGCGGTTCATTCGTCGTCGTGCGGGTCGCCGACGCCGGGGCCGCGCAGCGGAATCTCGTCCGCCCGGGCCGGGTCGGCGTCGTGCACCGTGCCTTCCGCGACCGCCTCCAGCATCGAGCCCATCACGACGTACGCCGTGCGCACCAGCATCCCGCTGCTCTTCTGGCCGATGCCACCGCGCAGCTCGACCAGCACACTGCCGGCGCCCTGCAGCCCGTACGCGTTGCGCGCGATGCCCCGCGGCAGGGTGCCCGGATACTGGCTGACCTCGGCGAACCCGTAGTGGGTCAGGGTGTCGTTGATGACCACGCAGGTCTGCCGGGACAGCGTCAGCGCCGGCTCCGGGACCCCGCTGGCGTTCGGCCAGAAGATCGACGTGGTGATCATGTCGCCGTCATCGCTGCGGTACGACCCCTGGTGGTGGTAGTCGATCACCAGGGCCGGCGAGTAGCGGGCAAAGGTGCGCTGCACCGCGGCGGCCTCCGGGACCGGGTTGGCGTCCGGGGACACGGCCGGGTCGTGCCAGCGGTTGACGTCGAAGCCGCGTCCTGGGGTGCAGAAGGCGCCGGCGCAGTCCGGGTCGTAGTTCTGCCGCCAGAACCGCTCCGAGCCGTCCGGGTTCACCCGGGGGACCACCAGCAGCGTGACCTTGTCGAGGATGGCGTCCCACTCGGCGCCGCCGTTGCCGAGGCGCCGCAGCAGTTGCAGGGCGGCCTCGGTGCCGAGCGGCTCGTTGCCGTGCTGCTGGGTGAGGTAGAGGACCTTGGTCGGACCGCGCCCCACCTTCGCCAGGTAGAGGTCGCGGCCTTCATTGGACGTCCCGATGGTCTCCAGCGAGACCCGGCCACTGGTCTGGCGCTGGATCTGGCGTAGCGCCTTGACCAGTTCTTCGTACGAGTGCAGCCGCTCCAGGCTGACGTGCTGCTGCTCCTCCAGCCAGGGGCCGTTGGGAGTCGTCTGGGGGCCGGCGGAGGCGCCGGTCGCCGTCACGGTCAGGATCGCGGCGGTTGCCACTGCGGTGGTGAGTGTCCGTAACATTCCCTCACCCTTCCGCAGGGTGGCGGCGCCGCGCTAGAGCGTCCGAGTGCCAGCTCGACCTGTGAGCTGCTGGCCTGTGAGCTGCTGGCCTGTGAGCTGCTGGCCTGTGAGCTGTGCCGCCATCGGCGAGCCTCGATGCGGTTGTCGTACCCCACCCCTACGGTGACGCCCGGGAGTCCACAGTAGAGGGGTACGCCGATGGTGATGGGGCCGACGCACGCGCTGTCGGGGGCGGTGGCGTGGCTGGCCGGCGCGGGGCTGACCACGTCGTTGCTGGGGCGCCCGCAGACGCCGACCGAGCTGGTGGTCTACACCGCGGTCTGCGCCGGATCGGCGTTGCTGCCGGATCTGGACTGCTCCGGCAAGGTGACGTCCAATCAGGGCGGCGCGACCGTGGCGCGCACCTTCGGAGTGTTCTCGCTGTTCGCCGCCGAGTGCGTGGAGAAGCTCTCGCTCGGCATCTACGCGCTGACCCGTACCGGCAAGGACGGGAAGCGGCGCAACGGGCACCGTACGTTCACCCACACCTGGGTGTTCGCGGCGCTGCTCGCGCTCGGCCTGACCTGGCTCGCCGGCCGGTACGGCAAACCCGTCGTGGTCGGCGCGCTGTTCCTCACCGTCGGGCTGGCGGTACGCGGGCTGATGGCCGACTGGGCGCGGCGCAGCGGGTGGCTGCTGACCACCCTGGTGTCGGTCTCGGCGACCCTGCTGGCGCTGCAGCTGCTCCCAACCGGGCTGGACTATTCGCTGCTCGGCGCCGCGGTCGGGGTGGGCTGCGTGGTGCACACCTTCGGTGACATGATCACCCGCGCCGGCTGCCCGGTGCTCTGGCCGGTGCCGATCGGCCGCCAGGTGTGGTACGAGTTCTCGCTGCCGGACGCGGTCGCCGTACGCGCCGGCGGGGCGGTGGAGCGGGCCGCGCTGCTGCCGCTGCTCACCATCGGGATGTGCGCCGCCGCGGCATGGCAGGTGCCGGCGCTGCGCGACCTGCTGTTGGCATGGATCGCCGGCTGAGTTCGTTCCGGCACCGCGATGAGTTTCCGCGATGTCGTGGGTCTGTATTGGCAACACCACAGACCACGCCATATCCGGAGGAATCATCATGACCACGTACCAGAACGCCGCCCAGGCCCCAGCCACCCGCGGACGCGCCCTGACCATCACGCTCTGGGTGGGGCAGGTACTGCTCGGAGCCTTCTTCATCTTCGGCGGCGGCATCAAACTGATCGGCTCGCCCGAGGTCACCGGGGCCTTCCAGCAGATCGGGCTGGGTACGTGGTTCCAGTACTTCACCGGCGCGTGCGAGCTGGCCGGCGGCATCGGCCTGCTGACTCCGCGACTGGCCGGCCTGGCGGCTGCCGGGCTGGTCGGCGTCATGGTCGGCGCGGTGACCGTCAACGTGACCGCGCTCGGGACCCCCGAGGTGGCGCCTTTCCCCGCCGCGCTCGGCGTCGTCTTCGCCCTGATCGCCTACACCCGGCGGTACGAGATCCGGGACCTGTTGTCCGTACTGCGGCGTTAGCCCCACTGCTCCCGAACCGCCCCGGTACCCACTGCCGGGGCGGTTCCGCGTGTCCGACCAGCGCCGAAATTTTCTGCCGCGGATGACGGTCACGCGCCGGTGAATCGCGGGAGTTGCCGCCGCTTTCAGCGCTTTCGTGTACGTCGCGGGACTCGACGTCGGCCGCTATGGTTCCGCGCCATGACTACCGACACGGGGGAGCCCTCGCCGTCCGGCGAGCGGCCCGTACCACCCCTCGAAGCCGCCGCTGACCAGCAGGTCTTCTCCGAGCCCCCCGCAACCGAGCAGCCGCCCCCCGCCGCACCACAGGGTGCCCCGGCCGTGGGCCGGCCGGAGCCGGTCACGGACCAGCCGTCGCTTCCCGCAGTGGAGCAGGCTGCCTACCTGGGTCAGCCGATGTCGCCGGCGCCTCCGGCCGCGGCGTTTCCGGCTGCGGAGCAGCAGACTCCAGCGTTTCCGGCTGTGGAGCAGTCGATGCCGCCAGCGTTCCCCGCTCTGGGACAGCCGGCCCCCGCGTTTCCCGGCGTGGAGCAGGTGCCGCCGGTGGTTCCCAGTCGGCCGCGCCGTCGACTCGGCCGCTGGATCCTGTGGGCCGCGGCGGTGCTCGCCGTGGTGCTCGCGATGGGCGGTGCGCTGCTGGTCGTCAACCCGTACGGCGCCTTGAGTACGTCGCGCCAGGCCGCCTACGAGAAGGTGGACCAGCGCAAGGCGTTCGTGGCGCGGGTGAAGCGGGCGGTCGATGCGCGTGCGAAGGCGCTGCTCGCCGGGGACGAGAAGGGCTGGCTCGCGCCGCTGGACTCGGGCAACAAGAAGCTGGTGGCCGACCAGCGCCGGATCTTCCAGACGCTGCGCGAGATGGAGATCAGCCGGTACGCGTACCACGTGGGATTGTCTTCGGGTAAGAACCTGACCTCGGCGGTCCTGAAGATCAGCTACTGCTTCGGCAACGACAAGTGCCAGCTGATGCCGGAGTCAGAGGCGGTCATCTCGGTACGCGAAGACAAGCGCGGCCTCGCGATCACCAAGTACACGCCGCGGGGTGCCGTACGCCCATGGGAGGTCAGCGAGCTGGAGGTCGAGGTGGGCCGGCGCGTGATCGTGGCGGCGCAACCCAAGTACGCACACAAGCTCGGCACATACCGCAAGCTGGCCGACCGCGCCGCGGTCCACGCCGACCGATTCGCCCCGGTGGATACGGCCGGCAAGTACGTGATCGTCGTCGGCAGCTCCGGCGACAACGCCGACCAGTGGTACGAGGAGGGCATCGGCGAGGTCAAGCGCGGTCTCTCGTACGACCTCTGGACGGCGGGTGAGGCCGAGATCGGCGCCGTGGACATCGTGATCCGCGGGGACAAGCTGAAGGGCGACGAGCTGCGCTTCGTGCTGGACTGGCACCTCGGGAACGCCGCTGCCGCCACCGGCATGGTGGAGAACGAATACTGGTGGCTGGTGACCGGGATCTCGATCTACATGGGTGAGGGCCGGGAGGATCCGGGTCTGTTCGTGGTCGCCGATGACCTGCGGACGTACCTCAAGACCTGGGATGGCCACCTCGATCGCTTCTACCCCAGCGGCAACCAGTCGGACGCGTGGAGTACGGCGGCCTGGGCGACGGTGTACCGGCTCATCGACAAGTACGGCGAGAAGCGGTTCGCCGCCTTCCACAACGCCGTGGCCCGCGAGCGTGTCGACTACGAGGACGCTGCCGAGAAGCATCTCGGGCGCAGCCTCGACAAGGTCCAGACCGACGTCGTCAACTACCTCCGCAGCCTGACGTAGGCGGCCCCCTTAGCTCAGTAGATCTGCGTGCGTGCTACGGGTGTAGGAGACTCGCTACGTACGTAGTAACATCGAGGCATGAGTGCCGTACCCGCGCGTGAGCTCCGCAACCACACGGCCGCCGTGCTGCGCCGCGTGGCTGCAGGTGAGGAGATCGACATCCTGCAGGACAACCGTCCGGTTGCGCGGATCATCCCGCTTCGGCGCCAGCGTCGCTGGATTCCAGCAGGAGAGGTGATCGCGGAGCTTGAGCGACTCGGCCCGGATCCCACCGGGCTGCGCGATGAGCTGCGACAGGTGCTGCCCGACACCACCGACGATCTTCCGTGGTGACGCGTCAGCGTGCGATCGCGGACACCTCCGTCCTGATCGGCGTAGAAGCAGGTCGGATTACCGGCGAGCTGCTGACCGAATACGAGTGGGCGGTGTCATCGATCACGTTCGGAGAGTTGGAGCTGGGAGTGGTCCGGGCGGCTGACCCCGAAAGCACGGCCCGTAGGTTGGCGACGCTACGGCTGGCGCAGTTGTTCGACCCGCTTCCGGTCGATGAGCGGGTTGCCTCGGCGTGGGCGCTGATGGTCGCCAGGTTGCGGGAAGCCGGCCGCAAGGCCCCGATCAACGACACCTGGATCGCCGCCACGGCGGTGAGTCACGGCGTACCGCTGATCACTCAGGACACGGACTATCAGCAGATGCCTGGACTTACCGTCATCACGGTGTGAGGAGCGGGTCGCCGATGCGGCGGGATGTCATACCTGGTCGCTAGGGTGGTACGCGTACCCCCCGCCTTTCGGCGTTGGGGGCAGTTGGTGCGTGCGCTGCGACAGGAGTGACCCGCGATGAAGCTCGCCGGCTTGTTGGCCGCGGCCCTCGACGACTCGGCGCTCGGCAGCGCCCGCGACCTGGCGCGCGAGGCCGGCCCGGCCGCCGATCAGGTCGACCTCACCGCGCCGCCGGCGCTGCGGC
>JBOGDG010000072.1:0-10130 GCA_050701655.1 Micromonosporaceae bacterium | reverse complement strand
GGATCGGCGTCAACGCCGGCTCGCTGGACAAGCGGCTGCTGGAGAAGTACGGCAAGCCCACCGCCGAGGCGCTGGTCGAGTCGGCGCTGTGGGAGGCGTCGCTGTTCGAGGAGCACGGCTTCCGGGACTTCAAGATCTCGGTGAAGCACAACGACCCGGTGGTGATGGTCAAGGCGTACCGCCAGCTGGCGGCGCAGTGTGACCACCCGTTGCACCTCGGGGTGACCGAGGCCGGGCCGGCGTTCCAGGGCACCATCAAGTCGTCGGTGGCCTTCGGGGCGCTGCTCGCCGAGGGGATCGGCGACACGATCCGGGTCTCGCTCTCGGCGCCGCCGGTGGAGGAGGTCAAGGTCGGGATCTCCATCCTGGAGTCGCTCAACCTGAAGGAACGCGGTCTGGAGATCGTCTCCTGCCCGTCCTGTGGCCGCGCCCAGGTCGACGTCTACAAGCTCGCCGAAGAGGTCACCGCCGGCCTGGAAGGGCTGCCGGTGCCGCTGCGGGTCGCGGTGATGGGCTGCGTGGTGAACGGCCCCGGTGAGGCCCGCGAGGCCGACCTCGGGGTGGCCAGCGGCAACGGCAAGGGCCAGATCTTCGTCAAGGGCGAAGTGATCAAGACGGTGCCCGAGTCGCAGATCGTGGAGACCCTGATCGAAGAGGCGCTGCGGATCGCCGAGGAGACCGGCGCCGAGCTGCCCGAGGAGCTACGCGGCCTGACCCCAACCGTCACGGTGCACTGAGCCGGCGCGCTAGGCTCGCCGGCATGCTGACGTTGCCGGTACGGCTGCTCGGTGAACAGGACCGGGACGCGATCCGTACCGTGCTGGAGCGGGAGCCGATCGCAGCCGCGCAGGTGGCCGAGCTGGTGACCGTCAACGGCGTGGACTGGTGGCGCAGCGGCGCCCGCCTCTTCGGGTACGGGCCGTACGGCGAGCTGGAAGCGCTGTGCTGGTTCGGCACCAACCTGATCCCGGTGGCCGCCGGCCCGGACGCGGTCGCCGCGTTCGCCGCGATCGGGCGCACCGAGCGGCGCCGCTGCTCCTCGATCGTCGGCCCCGCCGGCGCGGTGCTGGACCTGTGGGCGCGGATCCGGGGCAGTTGGGGCCCGGCCCGGGACGTACGCGCCGACCAGCCGCTGCTCACCGCCGACGGCCCACCCGCGCCGGCGCCGGACCCCGAGGTCCGGCTGGTACGCGAAGACGAGCTGGAGCTGCTGCTGCCGGCGGCGATCGCGATGTACACCGAGGAGGTGGGGATCTCCCCGGTGCGCGACGACGACGGGCACCCGTACCGGCGGCGGGTCGCCGAGCTGATCTCCCGGCGGCGGGCGTACGCGAAGATCGTCGACGGCGAGGTGGTGTTCAAGGCGGACCTGGCCGTGCTCACCCCGTACACCGCGCAGATTCAAGGGGTGTGGGTGCCGCACCACCACCGCGGCCATGGCCAGGCGACCGCCGGGGTCGCGGCGGTCGTCGCCGACGCGCTACGGCGCGGCATCCCCACCCTCAGCCTGTACGTCAACGACCACAACCACGCCGCCCGCCGGGTGTACGAGCGCTGCGGCTTCCGCGAGGTCGACCGCTTCGCCACCGTACTGTTCTGAGCCCACCGGCCGACACCGCTGCGGCCGCGTGGTCGGGCCGGCACCGCCGCTTCCAGAAAGTTGTCGCAGCCCGGCGATAGCGTGAGGCATGGAGTCGGTACGTGACTGGCTGATGGCAGGCGATCCGAGCATCCGGTGGCAGGCTATGGCGCAGCTCGGCGGCGCCGCCGCCGGTGAGGTCGCCGCGGAGCGGGCACGCGTCGCCAGCGAGGGCTGGGGCGCCCGGCTGCTCGAGCAACAGGCTCCCGACGGCACCTGGGCGGGTGGGCTCTACAGCCCGAAGTGGACGTCGACGACGTACACCCTGCTGCTGTTGTGGGGTCTGGGGTTGCAGCCGGGACATCCAGCGGCGGTCGCCGGGGTCCACCGGCTGTACGACGGCGTCGGGCACTACATGGGCGGCCACCGTAGGGCGCGCAGCCCCGAGGCGTGCATCACCGGGATGTTCGTGGGGCTGGCGGCGTACTTCGGGGTCGACCGGCCCGAGACCGGCGACGCGGTGTCGTGGCTGCTGGAGCGGGCCCTCCTGCCCGACGGCGGATGGAACTGCGAAGCCCCCCGTACGGGCAGCCGCCACAGCTCGTTCCACACCACGATCCTGGTGCTGGAGGGGCTCACGGAGCTGTGCCGGCGGCGCCCGGATCCGGTGATCGAGGAGCGGCTCGCGGGCGGGCGGCGATTCCTATTGGCGCACCGGATGTTCCGGTCGCACCGTACGGGTGAGGTGGTCGACGCCCGGTACACCCGGTTCTCGTACCCGCCGCGCTGGCACTACGACGTACTGCGGGGTCTGGACCACCTGCGGGACGTGGCGGCGCCGCCCGACCCGGCCGCCGCCGAGGCGGTCGAGCTGGTACGCGAGCGCCGCGGCAGCGACGGTCGGTGGCGGCTGCAGAATCGGTGGCACGGCAAGACCTGGTTCGAGCTGGAGCCGCCGCGGCAGCCCAGCCGGTGGAACACGCTCCGCGCGCTGCGGGTGCTGCGCTGGTGGGAGCGCCCTGCCGAATCTTGATCAAGATCCGTGGCGTTGGACGCGCAGCCACATCGTGTCGCCGTATCTGTGTGCCTCCACGCCCAGTGCTCCGGATCATCGCCCGGCGGGGCGACCGTGTCGGCGGCCGCGGTGTCGGGGGTGGCGGGTAGAACTGTGGGGTGACCGACTCGATTCGTGACGCTGCCGAGGAGATCCTGTGCCGGCTCGCCGGCCCCGACGCGCGGCTGCGCGACGACCAGTGGCGGGCGATCTCCGCGCTGGTCGCCGACCGGCGGCGGGTGCTGCTGGTGCAGCGTACGGGGTTCGGCAAGTCGGCGGTCTACTTCGTCGCCACCGCGCTGCTGCGGGCCGACGGCGCCGGCCCCACCGTGATCGTGTCGCCGCTGCTGGCGTTGATGCGCAACCAGATCGAGGCGGCGGAGCGGGCCGGGATCCACGCCGCCACGATCAACTCGGCGAACGTCACCGACTGGCCCGACGTGGAGAAGCGGATCGCCGCCGGCGAGGTCGACGTACTGCTGGTGAGCCCGGAGCGGCTCAACAACCCGGACTTCCGGGATCGGGTGCTGCCGTCGCTGGCCGCGACCTGTGGGCTGCTGGTGGTCGACGAGGCGCACTGCGTCTCCGACTGGGGGCACGACTTCCGGCCCGACTACCGCCGGATCGCCAGCTTCCTGGACGGGCTGGCCGAGGGCGTACCGGTGCTGGCGACCACCGCGACCGCGAACGCCCGGGTGACCGACGATGTGGCCTCGCAGCTGGGCGACTCGCTGGTGCTGCGCGGGCCACTGGATCGGGAGAGCCTGCGGCTCGGGGTGCTGCGGCTGCCCAGCCCGGCGCACCGGCTGGGGTGGCTGGCGGAGCGGCTGGACGCGCTGCCCGGCTCCGGGATCATCTACACGCTCACCGTCGCCGGGGCGGAGGACGTGGCGGCGTACCTGCGGGCGGCCGGGCACGCGGTGGTGGCGTACACCGGGAAGTCGGAGCCGACCGAGCGGGAGGCGGCGGAGGCCGATCTGCTGGGCAACCGGGTGAAGGCGCTGGTCGCCACCTCGGCGCTCGGGATGGGCTTCGACAAGCCGGATCTGGGCTTCGTGGTGCACCTTGGCGCGCCGGCGTCGCCGATCGCGTACTACCAGCAGGTGGGCCGCGCCGGCAGGGCCGTGACCAGCGCGGATGTGCTGCTGCTGCCGGGCTCCGAGGACGAACGGATCTGGCGGTATTTCGCCTCGCTCGCGTTCCCGCCGGAGGAGCAGGTCTCCCACACCCTGGACGTGCTCGCGGCTGCCGACCGTCCACTGTCGACACCGGCGCTGGAGACCCGGGTGGAGCTGCGCCGCAACCGGCTGGAGATGATGCTCAAGGTGCTTGACGTCGACGGCGCGGTACGCCGCGTCAAGGGCGGCTGGTCCGCCACCGGGCGACCCTGGCGCTACGACACCGACCGCTACGCGAAGGTCGCGGCGCTCCGCGCCGAAGAACAGAAGATCATGCGGGAGTACGCCGAGCTGCCCGGCTGCCGGATGCGGTTCCTGCGCGAACAGCTCGACGACCCGTACGCCGCCGACTGTGGCCGTTGCGACGGCTGCGCCGGGGCATGGTTCGCCAGCGACGTGCCGCCCGAGGCGCTGGCCGCCGCCGAGCAGCACCTGGGGCGGGCTGGTGTGGTGTTCGAGCCGCGCCGGATGTGGCCGTCCGGGATGAAGCCGCTCGGGGTCGAGCTGTCCGGCAGGATCCCGCCCGAGGAGCAGGCCGCCGACGGCCGGGCGCTGGGCCGGATGTCCGACCTCGGTTGGGGCGGCCGGCTGCGCGACCTGTTCGCCGGGCCCGACGGTGAGGTGCCGGCGAGGGTGTTCGACGCGGTGGTGAGGGTGCTTGCCGACTGGGGTTGGGATCGCCGGCCCGCCGGGGTGGTGTCCGTGGCGTCCCGGTCGCGGCCGCTGCTGGTCGGCTCGCTGGCGCACCGGATTTCGCAGGTGGGGCGGCTGCCGTACCTGGGGCAGGTGGCGCGGGTCGGCGGCGCGTCGCGGGTGGACTCCAACAGCGCGCAGCGGCTGCTCGCCGTACACGACGGGTTCGCGGTGCCGGGCGAGCTGGCGTCGGCGCTGGACGGCACGCCGGTGCTGCTGGTCGACGATCTGCTCGCCAGCGGCTGGACCATGACGGTGGCGTCCCGGCTGCTGCGCCAGGCCGGCGCGGGCGGCGTACTCCCACTGGTCCTGGCGCTGGACGCGTGAAGCCAGGTTGTCGATCGAGGTCGTCGGTACGGAGGAGGAAGGCCCCGATGAACGCTCAGCCACCCGTGTCGGTGCACGCGCTGCAGACCCGACTGACCCTGCTGGAACACGAGGTGCAGGACCGTACGCTCTCCGACCGGTTCGGCAGGTTCTACGCCCCGTTGGCAGTGCTGTCGGTGGCGTTAGCGTTCATGCCGATCCTGGAGACCGTCCACGTGAGGGAGGGTTTCACGGTCGAGTTCGGCACGCTGTGGGAGATGGCCGCGCGCCGGGGCGGTGGAGCGGCGATTATGGCGTTGCTGCTGGTCACCGCCCTCATCTCGCTGCTGGTGGTGGCCTCAGTGCGGGTACGACACGCGGGGCTGCCGGCGAGCATCGTCGGGGCGGCGGCGCTGCTGCTGCTGATGTTGTGGCTCAAGCCGGGCACCGGAGCCTACGATCCCGACCTGGCGCCGGCCGGGGTGGCCGGAGTGCTGGTGGCGGTGGCGACGATCGTGATCGCCGCCGTACACATCGTGCAGTTGGAGCAGCGCCAGTCGGAGCTGCGGGCGCACTGGTCCGAGGCGCGGTGACACCCGCGCGGTCTGCGAAGATCGAAACCACTCAATCTGTGAACCGAGGGTGAATAGTGATCAAACTCTCCGTTGCTGTACGGTGGCGCAGGTCACGTTCCCGATCGAGTGAACAGGAGTTGAGGTTCGGGTGGGACTCGCGCAGAAGGTAGCGCCCCGCGGAACCCGCAGGCGGGAGTGGGCCGAGGCGGTAGTAAACGCCTTGCGACCAGCCCGGCGGCCAGGTGATCTGGCGCAGGAACGCCGCTACCTGAAACGCAGCTGGAAGAAACACAACCCCGACAACCTCGACGAATACCTGGTAAGCGGCTACCAGAACCCGCGCGTCAACGCGCAGAGCATGCTGGTACGCCACCAGCTCACCCGCGCCCTGTTCGGCACCGAGTTCGACGCGCTGATGCGCAAAGAGCTGGAGCACTGCGTCAAGGCGACCGAGGCGATCCGGGTACGGGCCGCCGAGCGGGGCGTCAAGATGGTCTCCTACCTCGATCCCGAGAAGCGCGCGGCGGTGCACGAGGTGGCCCAGGTGGTCGCCGGCTGGGAAGACGCGTACGAGCAGCGCTGGGCGAAGACGCTCGCCGACCGTACCGCCGAGAAGATCAAGCTGCTCGAATTCGCCTGCGGCTCCGCCAACGACTACCGGTTCTTCGACAGCTACGGGCTGGCGCCCTTCCTCGACTACACCGGTGTGGACCTCAACGAGGCGAACATCGACAACGCGCGCCGGCGTTCCCCCGGAGTCGACTTCCAGGTCGGCAGCGTGCTCGACCTGCCGTACGAGGATCACAGCTACGACTACGTGGTGGTCTCCGACCTGTTCGAGCACCTGTCGCTGGAGGCGATGGAGCAGGCCCTCGCCGAGGCGGCCCGGCTCGCCCGCAAGGGGCTCATCCTCACCTTCTTCAGCATGGCTGACCAGCCCGAACACTCCGTAAAGCCGGTGCGCGACTACCACTGGAACGTGCTCAGCCAGGCGAAGGTCCAGGAGCTGGTGGAGCGCGACTTCGGCCCGGTACGCGTGATCCGGATCCGGGACATGCTGCGCGAGGAGTTCGACTACCGGCACTCGTACAACAAGAACGCCTGGACCATGCTCGCCGACCGCGCGGAGGGGTGAGGCACCCTTAGCCCGTACGTCTCGGGCATGACGAAGGAGCCTGGCCAGCCGCGCGGTGCCCGGGGGACCGCCGCACGATGCTATCACTCTTGATAGTCTCATCTGTGAGAGTATCAGGGGTGAGACTATGAGCGACTTCGTTGGGCGGAAGCGCGAGCTGGCGCTGCTTAACGCTGAGCTGGACGGGATACGGGCGGGAAGCAGCCGGCCCGGGCGGTGTCTGCTGCTCAGGGGCAGGCGCCGGGTGGGGAAGTCGCGGCTCGTCGAGGAATTCGTCGAGCAGGCAGACGTGCCAACCGTCTTCTACACGGCGTCCGGGGTCGCTGTGCGGCGCGAGCTTGCGCAGTTCACCGATGAGGTCATGGCGTCGGACCTTCCAGGACGTGAACGCTTCGAAGGGGTCAGCTTCGACGGTTGGGATTCCGCGCTCCGTCTCCTCGCCGATGCGCTTCCGGCCGACGGCCCGAGTGTCGTAGTGATCGACGAGTTGCCCCACATCGTGGCGGCCGACAGTCGGTTCGAAGGAACGCTGCAACGCGTCTGGGACCGGCATCTGTCACGTAAGCCGGTTCTGTTGATACTGGTCGGATCCGAGCTGTCCATGATGGAGGCGCTGAACACCTACGGTCGTCCGTTTCACCAGCGTAGCGTCCCGATGACACTCGACCCGCTGAACCCCCATGAGGTCGGCGCCATGCTCGATCTGGCCCCGGCGGAGGCCTTCGACGCGTACCTGGTTACCGGCGGCCTGCCGCTGATCTGTGCCGAATGGTCACGAGGCGCGAGCCTCCACAGCTTCCTGCGGCGGGCTCTGGAGCGGCCGACCTCCGCCCTGGCGGTGTCCGGCGAGCTCGCCCTGGCTGCTGAGTTTCCGGTGGAGGCCCAGGCTCGAAGGGTGCTGTCCGCTATCGGATCAGGCGAGCGAACCCGTGCCATGATCCAGCGCGCCGCCTCCGAGCTACCGGTGGCTTCTCTCGACCGGGCCTTGAAGCTCCTGTTGGAGAAGCGAGTCATTGTCGTGGCGCGCCCGCTGTCGGTGCGGCCGTCGAGGGAGACCCGGTATTACGTCGCGGATTCGTACCTTCGATTCTGGCTCTACTTCATCGGTGCCCACCGCAGTGAACTGGACCGGGGACGGCACGATCGCGTACTCGAGAGAATTGAACGTGACTGGACGAGTTGGCGCGGGCGTGCCGTCGAGCCGGTGATACGCGAGGCGCTGCTCAGTATGGGTCCCGACGAGCGGCTACCGGACGTGGGGGCCGTTGGTGGCTACTGGACCCGTACCAACGACGTGGAAGTGGACCTGGTTGGTGCGGACCGTACGCCGATCGCCCGCGAAATCGCCTTCGTCGGCTCGATCAAGTGGCTGGAACGCCGGCCGCTCGACCATCATGATCTCGCGGAGCTGATCGCACACAGTCACCGGGTTCCCGGGGTGACCGATGAGACGCTCCTGATCGCGGTCAGCCGGGCCGGATCCCGTGTCGGCGATGCGGTCGCCGCGGCGTATGGGCCGGACGAGCTCATCACGGCCTGGCCAGGCTAGCGTCGGCGCCGCACCACGGCGCGGGGCGTCGGCGTGGCGCCGGTAGGCTCGAAACATGACTACGCGCGCTGCCCTCGTACCCGGTGAACAGTCTCCGTGGCGGGAGGTGCCGACTCACATTCCACGGCCGGAGTACGTCGGGAAGCCGGCGCCGAAGCCGTTCCGGGGGTCGGAGGTCAAGGCCCCGGAGATGATCGAGCGGATGCGGATCGCGGGCAAGCTGGCGGCGCAGGCGGTGGTGCTGGCGGGGGAGACGATCAAGCCGGGGGTGACCACCGACGAGGTGGACCGGGTGGTGCACGAGCTCCTCTGCGACCATGACGCGTACCCGTCGACGCTGGGTTACAAGGGCTTCCCGAAGTCGTGCTGCACCTCGATGAACGAGGTGATCTGCCACGGCATCCCGGACTCGACCGTGATCGAGGACGGCGACATCGTCAACGTTGACGTGACGGCGTACCTCAACGGGGTGCACGGGGACACCAACGCGACGTTCTTTGCCGGGGAGGTCTCCGAGGAGGCGCGGCTGCTGGTGGAGCGTACCCACGAGGCGACGATGCGCGGCATCAAGGCGGTGGCGCCGGGCCGGCCGATCAACGTGATCGGCCGGGTGATCTCGGCGTACGCCAAGCGCTTCGGGTACGGCGTGGTGCGCGACTTCACCGGCCACGGCATCGGCGAGACCTTCCACTCCGGGCTGTACGTGCCGCACTACGACCGCCCCGACCTCACCACGGTGATGGAGCCGGGGATGACGTTCACCATCGAGCCGATGATCACGCTCGGCACGTACACGTACGACATCTGGCCGGACCAGTGGACCGTGGTCACCAAGGACCGGAAGTGGACCGCGCAGTTCGAGCACACCGTCCTGGTCACCGACAGCGGCCACGAGATCCTGACCCTGCCGTGAACGGCCACAGACGGTGACCGGTGACCGGCCCGCGGCGGAGCAGCACGGGCACCACGCCGATGTCTCTGGCGGGCGGCTCCGTCCGGCGGTGTTCGGCGCGATGGACGGGCTGGTCACCAACATCGCCTTGATCGCCGGTGTCGGCGGCGGCGGCGCGAGCCCGCGCACCATCGTGCTCACCGGGGTCGCCGGTACGGTCGCCGGGGCGATCTCGATGGCGCTCGGCGAGTACACGTCGGTGCGTACCCAGAACGAGCAGGTCGCCGCCGAGCTGCGCAAGGAGCGGCAGGAGATCGCCAGGTACCCGAAGGCGGAGCAGCAGGAGCTGGCCGAGGCGTGGCAGGCACGCGGGTTGACCCCGCAGCTCGCGGCGGCGGTCGCCGAGCAGCTGCACCGCGATCCCGAGGAGGCGCTGCGGGCGCACGCCCAGGCCGAGCTCGGCGTCGACCCGGACGAGCAGCCGAGCCCCTGGATCGCGGCCGGCCTGTCCTTCGTCTGCTTCGGCATCGGCGCCCTGATCCCGTTGATTACCTACCTTCTCGGGTACGAGGAGCTGTGGCCGGCGCTCGCGGTGGGCGGGGTCGGGCTGTTCGCGGTGGGCGCGCTGGTGTCGCGCTGGACGTACCAGAGCTGGTGGTTCTCGGGTGTGCGGCAGCTGGCGCTCGGTGGCGCGGCGGCCGGGATCACGTATCTGGTCGGCTTCCTGATCGGGGCGAACGGCGGGATCTGACCGGAGGGGTTTGACCGGCGGGGTCTGACCGGCCTGCCGCGACGCCGGCTCAGGTGGCTTGCAGCTGGGCGAGCTGGTGTTCGGCGCGGCGCAGCAGGCCGGTGAAGCCGAGTTCGCGGAACAGCACGATGCTGCGTTCCACGTCGGGCACCGCCTCGTGGCCGTGGCCGTCCCGGGCCCGGGCGGCGCTCAACGTCAACAGGATCTCGCCCTCCAGCATCGGGTGCCCCACCTCACGGACGATCGCCAGGGCGCGGTCGAGGCAGTCGTACGCGTCGGCGTGCCGGCCCAACTCGCTGTACGCGGCACCGAGCCGGCGCAGCGCCTGCGCCTGCCCGAGGTCCTCGCCGAGCTCGCGGGCCAGCGCCAGCGCCTCCCGCAGTACGCCGACCGCGGCGCCGGGGTTCCCCGCCTGCCG
>JBOGDG010000071.1:0-10133 GCA_050701655.1 Micromonosporaceae bacterium | reverse complement strand
GGAGTGAACCTCGCCAGGAGCGGAGACGACCGATGCGACTCAGCACGACACTGATGTACGACGGGGACCCGAAGGCGTCCGCCGACCAGGTGGTGGCGCTGGAGCGGGCCGGGCTCGACGTGATCTGGGTGGCCGAGGCGTACGGGTTCGACTCGCCGACGCTGATGGGCTACCTCGCGGCGCGTACCGAGCGGGTCGAGATCGGCTCCGCGATCCTCAACATCTACTCGCGTACCCCCGCCCTGCTCGCGCAGACCGCCGCCGGGCTCGACTCGGTCAGTGACGGCCGCGCCATCCTCGGACTGGGCGCCTCCGGGCCGCAGGTGATCGAGGGCTGGCACGCGACCCCGTACGACAAGCCGGTGGGGCGTACCCGCGAAGTGATCGACATCGTGCGGCGGGCGCTGAAGCGGGAAGTGATCACCAACGACGGGCTGTACCAGATCCCGCTGCCCGCCGAACGCGGCACCGGGCTCGGCAAGCCGCTGAAGATGCTGACCCACCCGGTACGCGACCAGATCCCGATCTACGTCGCGGCGCTCGGCACCCAGAACGTCAAGCTCACCGCCGAGGTCGCCGACGGCTGGCTGCCGATCCTGTACGTACCGGAGAAGGCGAAGGACGTCTGGGGCAAGCCGCTCGCGGAAGGCGCCGCCAAGCGCTCGCCCGACCTGAAGCCGCTGGAGATCTCCACCGGCGGCATGCTCGCCGTCGGGGAGGGCGAGGAGACTCTCGCGCTGCGCGACCTGTCCCGCCCCTTCCTCGCGCTGTACATCGGCGGCATGGGCGCCAAGGGCCGCAACTTCTACAACGACCTCGCCCGGCGGTACGGCTACGAGGCCGAGGCCGAGACGGTGCAGGATCTCTACCTGGCCGGCAAGAAGGCCGAGGCCGCCGCGGCGCTGCCCGCCGAGCTGGTCGAGCTGGTCAACCTGGTCGGCCCCGCCAGCTACGTCAAGGAGCGGATCTCCGCGTTCCGCGAAGCCGGGGTGACAATGCTGAACGTGACCCCGGTGTCGGAGGACCCGGTGGGGCTGGTCGCCCAGGTCAAGGAGTGGCTCGCCTGAGCCTGACCCCGCGGCGCGTGGCTCGGGTGAGCCTGGCCGTTCGGTGACTTCCCGGCCGGATCTTCCCGGCGTAGCGTGTGCCCCTTCGGGAGGGCATACAGGGAGGTTGTCATGGTCAACGTCGACCGTCGTACGGTGCTGCGCGGAGCGGCAGCGGGCGCGCTGCTGGGGGGACCGTTCGCGGGCTTCGCGGCACGCTCCGCGCTCGCCGGACAGGTGCGCGAGGCGCCGCACAGCACGCTGCGGCCGGTACCCGATCTGCGCGACGACCAGGTACGTCTCTGGCTGCCCGAAGGCTTCGCCTACCGCTCGTTCCACGACACCGAGGTCCCGGTGACGCTCCCCGACGGCACCGCGCTGCCGGGGCGGCACGACGGGATGGGGTCCTTCGCCGCTGAGAACGGCAACGTGGTGCTGGTACGCAACCACGAGGTCAACGGCGCCGGCGCCGCGTTCGGCCCCGGCACCCCGTACGACGGCCAGGCGCGCGGCGGCACCACCACCGTGGAGGTGACGCCCCGCGGTGAGGTGGTCGACGCGTACACCAGCCTCAACGGCACGATGATGAACTGCAGCGGCGGCCCGATGCCGTGGGGTTCCTGGGTCACCTGCGAGGAGACGGTCAACGGGCCCGACGTCGGGCCCGACTTCACCGGCTCGCCCAACGTGGCGCTGCAGCAGCGCCACGGCTTCGTCTTCGAGGTGCCGGCGGATGGACAGTCCGACCGCCAGCCGATCACCCAGGCGGGGCGCTTCGCCCACGAGGCGGTGGCGTTCGATCCCAAGGAAGGCGCCCTCTACCTCACCGAGGACAACTTCGGCTTCGCGTCCGGGTTCTACCGGTACGTCCCGGAGACCAACCCGTTGCGGAGCGGCCGGCTCGACAACGACGGCCGGCTGCAGATGCTCGCCGTGGTCGGTACGCCCAACGCGCACCTGGAAGCCACCCAGCCGGCGCGGGCGACGTACCAGGTGACGTGGGTGGACATCGACGACCCGGCGCCCAGCTTCCCGTACACCCCGGGGGAGGAGGCGCCGACCAGCAACGACGAGGCGCTGACCTACGTCGGTGACCAGGGACGTGCGCAGGGCGCGGCGTACTTCTCCCGGCTGGAAGGCTGCGTGTACGACCACGGCGTCGTCTACTTCTGCTCCACGCAGGGCGGCGGCCCCGCGGAGGACGGCGTCGGCCCGATCGGCAACGGCTACGGCAACGGGTTCGGGCAGATCTGGGCGTACCACACCAGGGCGCAGACGCTGCAGCTCGTCTACCAGTCGACCGGACGCGATGTGCTGGATCTCCCGGACAACGTCACCACCAGCGCCCGCGGCACCCTGGTGCTCTGTGAGGACAGCAGCCAGGACAACTACCTGCGCGGGCTCAGCCGGGGCGGGCAGCTGTTCGACGTCGCGCTGAACCGGCTGACCAGCAGCGGCGGCGCACCCCGGTTCGACGACGAGTTCGCCGGCTCCACCTTCAGCCCGGACGGCGGCACCCTGTTCGTGAACATCCAGGCCAGCGCCGGTATGACGTTCGCGATCTGGGGGCCGTGGGGCCGGATCGGCGTCTGACCCGGGCCGCTACGCGAGCGTGACCCTGGTGAGGCGGAGCTCCCAGCCGACCTCGGTGGGCCGGCTGTACGTGACGTACAGGGTGCGGCGGTTGCCGTACTCGGGGTGGGCGACCACGAAGTAGTTGAAGTCCTTGCCCGCCGGCACGGTGTCGAACATGACCCGTGCCGGCGACCAGGGTCCCCACGGCTGCGGCGCCGTACGGTATTGCGCCCGGTCGAACCCGTACACCGCCAGGTATCTCCCCAGGTACGGGTTGTAGAACACGCTGCCGGAGTGGCCGCCGTGGAAGACCGGCACCGCGTCGGCGGCCTCCTCGACCCAGCGCCCGCCGCCGGCGAAGAACCGCCACGCCGCCCGCGTGGTCGCCTGCGCCAACGGCACCCGCGCCAGCCGGCAGCCGAACACGAAACGGCCGTGGTCTTCGCAGCCGTACACGTAGAGGGTCTCTCCGACGGTGACGGTCATCGTGCCGTACGGGGTTTCGCCGGGCCGGAACATGATCCAGCGGTTGCCCGCCTCGGCGCCCTTGCCGCCGTCCGGGGCCAGTACCGGGCGGGTGGTCTCGCCGGACGCGGCGTCCCACACCGCGAGCCCCGTACCCCACTGCTGGTATCCCTTGATGGCGCCGCCGCGCCGGCCGGCGGTGTGGAAGAACAGGATCCGGCCGCGCCGCGGGTCCGGCACCACCGGCCCGGGCCACAGGAAGTACTGCTTGCCGCAGTCGCCCCGCTGCACCCCGCAGCGCGCGGGGTCATTGCGCGCGTTGAAAGCCGCCTCCCACGGCGAGAACGGCAGGTACTCACCCGGCACTCGCGCGCCGTCGAGCTGCTCCGCCGCATCCGGGGGTACGAGCGTGACGCCGTCTTCTGCGTCGAGGTCGGAGGTGATGGCGCTGGAGTTGTCGGCCCAGCGATCGCCGTCGGCGCCGGGGGAGCTGAGGATGGTGTCGCCGAACACCCATATCGAGTCCTCGCCCCAGCGCGCCGACATGCCGCCGTCCCGGCCGAGGATCCGGTGGTCCCACCTGACCGTCCCCAGGTCCGTGGCCGAGAGTACGGTGCCGCGCCGCGATGGCGCCTGATCGGCGGCGAGCACCGCAACGGTCACCAGCGCCAGCAACCCGGCCGCGACCCGCTTGGCGGTGACCCGCGTGCCCGTGACCCGCGACAGCTTCCCCACGGCGTGGCGCCTCCGGCGGTCCGGTGTGATCTGCGAGATGCTCGGGCTCGACCGTACCGACAGGGCGCGCCGGCCGGGCCGCGGAGATGCTCACGATCTGAGGCATCGGACGCCCAGGCATCCCAACGCGCCGGAATCGCGTGCCTCACGTACCAACGCTACGGATCTTGCAGCGGGACCCGGGGGGCGGGGGTTGCGCAACGGCGCGAACGGTGGCAGGTGAGTGGCCGAACGCGGGGGTTGCGCAACGGCGCGAACGGTGGCAGGTGAGTGGCCGGACCCGAGGGTTGCGCAACGGCGCGGAAGGTCGCGGGTGAGTGGCCGAACGCGGGACTTGCGCAACGACGCGCGAGGTGGCTGCCGTGTGTGCCCGCACGCGGGGGGTTCGGGGGGTCGTCCCCCCGACTGCATAAACGCCCGATCCCCGCTCACGCCTTCCGTGAGCAGGGATCGGCCAATCGGGTGGGCGCTACTGGGATTGAACCAGTGACCCCTTCCGTGTCAGGGAAGTGCTCTCCCACTGAGCTAAGCGCCCGAGGCGGGAGCGGGAATCGAACCCGCGTACAGGGCTTTGCAGGCCCTTGCCTAAGCCACTCGGCCATCCCGCCGGATACGGTCCCCCGAGAATCGGGGGCGGCATTGGCGGTGCGCGGGCACCGCTACCGAGCGGACGACGGGACTCGAACCCGCGACCCTCACCTTGGCAAGGTGATGCGCTACCAACTGCGCTACGTCCGCGTTGCGCTTCCGGAGACGTTCCCGGTGCGCCCAAAGAATGTAGCTGAGCGGTGTACCGAGTGCCAAACCAGGGTGCCCATCATCGGGGCGTGTCGCGAAATTTCCCCGGGCAGAGCCGTCGTGGCGCTCCGTGAACTAGCCGGGACTGTCCGCTAGGCCGGTGCAGCTGCGGAGGCCGGCGAACTTGTCGCTGATCCGGGTCGCCTCCTCGCCCTCGGCCGGCAGCGGCTGCCCCGTGTCTCGGGAGATGTGCGCCGGCACGAACTCCGTACCGGTCAGCTCACTGCCGCGCAGCGTCAACCGCAGTACGCCGGTGTCGTTGGAGTACGCGTCGTTCCACCACCACAGGAAGTTGCCCAACCCGTACGACACGTACGTCTTTCCGAGCCAGCCGTCACCGAGCAGCAGGTGCGCGTGGGTGCCGACCACCGCGTCGGCGCCGGCATCGGCGAGGGTCTTGGCGAGCGTGGTCATCCGCTCGGTGGGGCACTGGTCGCCTTCCTTGCCCCAGTGCAGATACACGATCACCACATCGGCCTGCTCGCGCGCCGACTTCACCGCCCGCGCCGCTACCTTCAGGTCATGTGCCATCGCGATACCGGCGCGCTCGTCGGTGGCCTCCCAGCGCTCCGAGAGCTCCCGGATGTGGCTGAGCCCGACCACGGCGATCTTCACGCCGCGTACCTCGGTGACCCAGGGGGCGTATGCGGTGTGCGCATTCGCACCCGCACCGAAGACCGGTACGCCGGCCTCGTCGGCGTACCGGAGCGTGTCGGCCAGGCCGTCCTGGCCGTAGTCCAGGGCGTGGTTGTTCGCCAGCGACACCGCGTCGATGCCGGCCGCCTTCACCGCCTGGTACGCACTCGCCGGCGCCCGGAACTTGAACTGCTTCGGCTCCGGCGTACCGCCCTCGGTGACCGCCGTCTCCAGGTTGACCACCGCCATGTCGGCGGCGGAGAGCTCCTCGGCGATCGGCCCGAACGCGGTGTCGGGGTCGTCGAGCAGGCTCAACGTACGCTGCGCGAAGTGCACGTCGCCGGCGAAGGCGAGGGTGATCTCCGGGTGCGGCGTCGGCGAGGCGGCAGTCGACGCCGGTGGCTTCGAGGGGGGAGCAGCGGCGGGCCGCTCAGCCGAGCAGCCGGCGGTGGTGCCGAAGGCGAGCGTCAGGAGCAGGGGGGTCAGCACCCGCGAGCGATGGTTCACCGCGCCAGGGTACGGGGTACCGGATCGGCGTGGCATGCGGACCCGTCGGCGCTGGTCACGGGCGTGACGCGGGCGGCTTCGCGGCCCGGGAGCCCGGGACCGTCAAAACCCCGGCCGGCAGCGCCCCGCCGCCGGGACCGGGCCAGTGGCGAAATAGGGTGCCGTCATGCGTGACCTGGAGATGACCGGGGACGCACTCACGGTCGACGACGTTGTCGACGTCGCATACGGCCGTGCGCGCGTCCAGCTTGGTCCAAGCGTTGACAAACGGATGGCCGCCAGCCGCGGCGTCGTCGCCTCCGCCGTGGAGAAGGGCGAGGTGGCGTACGGCGTGACCACGGGCTTCGGTGCCCTCGCCGACACGTACATCCCCGCCGACGAGCTCAGCCAGCTGCAGTTCAGCCTGGTACGCAGCCACGCCGCCGGAGTCGGCGAGCCGCTGCCCTGCGAGGTGGTACGCGCGTTGCTGCTGCTGCGTGCCCGTACCCTCGCCGCGGGCATCTCCGGAGTGCGGGTCGACCTGCCCCGGCGCTTCCTGGAGCTGCTGGAACGCGATCTGCTGCCGGTGGTGCCGAGCCAGGGCTCGGTGGGCGCCTCCGGCGACCTGGCGCAGCTCGCCCATCTGGCGCTGCCGCTGATCGGGGAGGGACGGCTACGGGCTCCGGGTGACCCGGTCGAGGGCCGTCCGGCCGCGGAGGTCCTCAAGGAGCACGGCCTCACGCCGCTGACCCTGGAGCCCAAGGAGGGGCTCAGCCTGATCAACGGCACCGAGCCGATGCAGGCGGTGCTGGCGCTCGCCGTGGCGCGCGCCGAGGAGTACTTCAAGCTCGCCGACATCGCCTGCGCGCTGTCGGTGGAGGCGCTGTTCGGCACCGACCGGGCGTACGACGAGCGGGTCCAGGTGATCCGCCCGCACCCCGGGCAGCTCGCCAGCGCCGCCAACCTGCGTGCCCTGCTCGCCGGCAGTCCGCTGCTGGCCAGCCACCGCTACTCCGACCACGCGGTGCAGGACTCGTACTCGCTGCGGTGTGCGCCGCAGGTGCACGGCTCGGCGCGCGACGTGGTGGCCCACTGCCGGCGGGTGATGGAGATCGAGCTCGGCTCCGTGGTCGACAACCCGGTGGTGGTCAGCGACCACAACGGCGGGTACGAGGTGATGAGCACCGGCAACTTCCACGGCCAGCCACTCGGCTTCGCGGCCGACATGCTCGCGATGGCCGTCGCCGAGGTGGCCAGCATCTCCGAACGCCGGGTCTACCGGTTGCTCGACCCGGCCACCTCGCGCGGGCTGCCGCCGTTCCTCGCGCCCGACGCCGGCACCAACTCCGGGTTCATGCTGGCGCAGTACACCGCCGCCAGCGTGGTCAGCGAGAACAAGGTGCTCTGCCACCCGGCCAGCATCGACTCGATCGTCACCTCCGGAAACCAGGAAGACCACGTGTCGATGGGCTGGCACGCCGTACGCAAGGCGCACCAGGTACTCGACAACACGCAGACCGTACTGGCGGTGGAGCTGCTCTGCGCGGCGCAGGGGATCGACCTGCGGGCCGACGCCGCACCGCCCGGCCCCGCGACCGGCGCCGCCCACGCGGTGATCCGGCGGGACGTACCGGCGATGCTGGTCGACCGGGAGATGGCGCCCCAGCTGGAGGCGGTGCGGGCGATGCTGCCCGAGCTGCTGGCCGCCACCGAGCAGGTGATCGGCCCGCTGCGCTGACACGAGACGGGGCCCGCCGTCGGTCGGCGGGCCCCGGGCGTCTGTGGTGGTACGTCAGCCGTTGGCGGGACCGCGCTGGAACAACTTCAGCAGCGCGGTGTCGATGTCGAGGTACTCCCTCTCGTGGCCCCGCGGCACCGCGGAGAACGTACGCCGCAGGAACCGCACCAGCACACTGCGCTGCACCTCGAACAAGGCGTTGCCGTCGGGGGAGGACAGCGCCAGCGCGACCACCTCGCCGCGGGGCGTCGCCCACGGCCAGACCCGTACGTCCCCGATCCCGGCCGCGTCGTCGATCCCGGTGACCAGCAGCTCCCGGGAGAATGACCAGCTCACCGGCTCCGCCCCCGACGCGTCCGGATGGAACATCACGTGCACGGCGTACGGGTCCGCCGGGTCGTACCGCAGACTGGCTCGTACGGGCAGCGTCACCGCATCCGGTGCCACCAGATGCAGTGATGTTTCCACCTCAACCGAGGTAGGGCGGATTGGGCCCATCGACTACTCCCCTGGAGCCGGCGGGACGACGGCTGGCGCCCCGGATCCTCTAACCAAAGTGATACCCCTGGCTACGTGCTGCTATACGCCCGCCGCACCGGGTAGCGTTGGCGACTCCGCGAGTGGGTGTGGCGGTCGTACACCCGGTCTAACTGTTCATGGCGCCCGGGGGTAATGAGCTAGCGGAAGTTCGGTACGGTCAATGCCCGGGGAAAGCCGGGTACCGTCGCTAGATTGACGATGTGGGAGGGCGCTGTGGCAGAGGGACCGAGCCGGCCGGGCACCGTGGTGATGGACGCGGCGCGGCCGTCCGACCCCGACCACGCGACCCCCGGGAGCGGCGCAGTGCCTGATGTGAAGGACGCGCCTGAGGTGAAGCCGGCCGGATTGCTCGACCGGATCCGGGCCACCACCGCGGGACGTATGACCCTGAAAGTCGTAGTGGCGATCCTCGGCGTCGCGACCATCGTGCTCGGCATCGTCATGATCCCGCTGCCCGGACCCGGCTGGCTGGTGGTCTTCGCCGGCCTCGCCATCCTCTCCGTCGAGTACGTCTGGGCCAAGCACCTGCTCCGGTACGGCCGCGAGAAGATCAAGGGCTGGACCCACTGGGTAGGTCGCCAGTCCTGGCTGGCACGGATCACCATCGGCGCGGTCGGACTCGTCTTCGTCGCCGGCGCACTGTGGTTCGCGGTACGCAACGGCTTCGGCACCGACCTGGTGCAGAGCGCCTGGCGCTTCCTGACCTCGAACTGACCCGGATCCCCTGTGCGACCCGCCGTCCCGGTCGGGTAAGGTAGTGCGGCGCCCGGGCGATTAGCTCAGCGGGAGAGCACTCGCCTCACACGCGAGGGGTCACTGGTTCGATCCCAGTATCGCCCACCCGATTGGCCGATCCCTGCTCACGGAAAGCGTGAGTGGGGATCGTGTGTCCATGCCAGTCGGGGGGACGACCCCCCGAGCCCCCCGCGTGCGACTCTCACGGCAGCTCCCTTTCGCGCCGTTGCGCAGGTTCCGCTTGCTGCCCTCTCGGCAGCTACTTTGGCGTCGTTGCGCATCCCGGGCACCTGGCAGCTTTGGGTCTGGTCGCCGAGATCTGTGGCGTTGGTACGTGGGGCACGGGATTCCTCGTGTCGGGGGTGCTTGAGCGTGCAACGCCGTAGATCAAACCGGGCCGAGGGCCGCTCGCGGTGGTCGCTGCGCGCCGACCACGGTGCCGCCTGTGACGCGGTGGTTACGGGCGGGGTCCGCTGAACAGGTCGGGGAGCTTGAGCAGCACGTACGGGTCGCCGTCTAGGGTGAGCTGGCCGCTGACCCAGAGCACGGTCAGCGTGGTCGTACCGCGGGTGAGGTGCAGCAGGTCGGCGACCCCGATCGTGCAGACCGCGTCCGGATCGGGGTGGGCGCGGCGGTGTACCCGGCACTGGCCGTCGGCGATCTCGATGTCGAAACGGTCCGGCTCCAGGCCGTCCGGGTGGGGAAACCGGGCCTCGATCCGGGCCCGCAGGTCGCCGGCGCTACGCGGATTGAACCGGGTCGGCAGACCGATCGCGAGACCACGCAGCAGCAGCCGGCGCCACATCCCGCGTTCCAGCCGGGCGAGATGTGCGTCGGTGAGACCGTCCAGCACCCGCATCAGCCGGGCGCGCCCGCGGGCGGTCAGATTCGTACTCCGTATCAACCGGGCAATCCACTCGACCCGCACTCGCGTACTCCCTACCCGGTGTTGCCCTGCCCGCGTTGGCCGCGAGGTGCGCGAATTCTATCGCGACGGCGTACCAGGCAACATTGACACTGACATATAACAGTGACAGTATTGGTCGCATGGAGCTGGCAGGGTGGACGTTGGACGAGCTGGTGGCGCAGGTCGCCACTCGGCTCGCCGACGGGCGTACCGGCCAGGTCAGTCGCCGGGTGCGCGAGGTGCCCGACCGCCGGGCGATCCGGTGGTACACCACGATCGGTCTGCTCGACCGGCCGCGGCTGGTGGGCCGCACCGGGTGGTACGGCCGGCGCCACCTGCTGCAGCTGGTCGCGATCAAGCGGCTGCAGGCCGAGGGGAAGCCGCTCGCCGAGATCCAGGCCGAGCTGGCCGGCGCCACCGACGCGACACTGCGCCGGATCGCCCGCATCCCGGCCGACGAGCTGCCCAGGAC
>JBOGDG010000070.1:0-10208 GCA_050701655.1 Micromonosporaceae bacterium | reverse complement strand
GGCGTACGCGCCGAGCAGCTGACGGTCAACTACCGCACCCCGGCCGAGATCATGCGGCTCGCGGCGGGGGTCCTGGCCGAGATCAATCCAGAACTGAAACCCCCTCGGTCGGTACGCAGTGCCGGCATCGACCCGTGGTCGGTCTCGGTCTCGCCGGCTTCCCTGGCCGACGAGCTGACGCGCGCTGTGGTCGCCGAGACCGCCGAGCTGGGCGACGGCCGGCTGGCGGTGATCGTACCGGCGGGGCGGGCGCCCGAGCTGGCGTCCGCAGTCGTTGCGGCGGTGCCCGACGCGGTGGCGGGCGACGATCCCGAGCTGCGCAGCCAGGTGGTGCTGCTGACCGTACGACAGGCGAAGGGCCTTGAGTTCGACACCGTGGTGGTGGTCGATCCAGCCGGCATCGTCGCCGAGTCGCCGCGCGGCCGCAGCGACCTGTACGTCGCGCTCACCCGCGCTACCCGCCGCCTGGGCCTGCTGCACTGCGCCCCGCCGCCCGCCGGCCTGGCGAGGTAGCCCCCCGGGGTTGGGGCGGCTCGGCCCTGGTTGGCTCGACTCGCGAGTGTCACACCCTGGTCGTAACGTGCGAGGCATGACACCTCAAGCGAACGCGCTCGGGCTGGTGGCCGCCGACGTCGCCGCGGCCATCGACTTCTACCAGCGGCTCGGGCTCACCTTCGGCGATATGACCGGCGGCCACACCGAGGCGGAGCTGACCAGCGGCTTCAAGCTGATGCTCGACAGCGAGGAGACGGTGAAGTCCTTCCTACCGGAGTGGACCCGCCCGACCGGCGGCCCACCCGTCGCACTGGCGTTCCAGTTCGACAGCCCGGCCGAGGTCGACGCCAAGTACGACGAGCTGACCAAGGCCGGCCACCACGGCGCGCACGAGCCGTGGGACGCTTTCTGGGGCCAGCGGTACGCCACCGTCCACGACCCGGACGGCAACGGCGTCGACCTGTACGCGGTGCTGCCGTAGCTGCTCGGCTGAGCCCATCGACGTGCTCAGGTTTCCGCTGCCAAGGCCGCAGCGAGCGCCGTGTGCGTTGTTGGCACACAAGGGAGCGAGAACGCCAGCAGCGGGAAGCTGAGCACGTCGATCAGCCGCCGCACATCTTGAGCAGCTGCTCGACGGTACGGCGGTTGCGGGCGGTGGCGTGCACCCCGAGCCGCCGCTCGAACACCCCGTGGGTGAGCTTGCTGCGGCCCATCCCGTTGGGATAGTGCACGTACAGCTCACGATCGCGCGCGGTGAACACGTCCGGCGAGTAGCCGGCGGGATCGATGCTGGCCAGTTTCGCCGGCTCGGCGAGCCCGGACAGGAAGATGATGGCGATCTGCTTGTGGTCGGCGACCTCCACGTACGGGTCGTGGTCGAGCACGGCGCGCAGCTGGTCGGCGCTGCGCATCAGCACCGGCACGCTGAAGCCGAATCGCTCCTGGATCGCCGCGGCGGCCTCCCTTTCCAGCTCGGCAGGGTCTTCGCCGTCGTGGCGCGAGACCACGTTGCCGCTCTGGATGTACGTACGCACGTCGGTGTGCCCCAGCGTGCCGAACAGCGTACGCAGCTCCGCCATCGGCACCTTGTTCTTCGCGGCCACGTTGACCGCGCGCAGCAGCGACACGTACATCGGCATCCCCTGAGCCTAACGACCGGCCCAGCTTCGGACGGCGCGGATCTTGGGACCTCGGGGCGGGGCGAGGTTGCGGTTAGGATCGGGCGGGACTTGGGGGCGGCGAAGCGGGGCTCTGGGATGGGCTGGACCAGTCAGGTCGACGCGTACTGCGAAAGGCTCTCGCCCGCGTTCTGGGCCGAGCCGGTCAACGCGTTCAGCAACGGCAGCTTCCTGATCGCCGCGGTGCTGATCTGGCAGTTGCTGCGTACGGCGAAGACCCGTCCCCCGGCCAGCCTGGTCGCGCTCCCTGTGGTGATGGCGAGCATCGCAGTGGGCAGCTTCCTGTTCCACACGTACGCCACACTCTGGGCGGAACAGGCCGACGTGATCCCGATCCGGATCTTCATGGTGTTGTTCTTCGCCTGCTACCTGCACTGGTTCTGGCAGCTGCGGTGGTGGCTGGCGTGGCTCGGGGCGGTCGGCTTCATCGTGGTCAGCCTGCTGGTCGGCCCGCTCGCCGGTGAGCTGCTGCCGAGCGGCTCCGGCATGTACCTGCCCGCGTTCGTGGTGCTGGCCGGCGCAGCGGTCGCGCTGCTGCTGGCTCCCGACCCAGGACGCCGGCGGCACTGGCCGCTGCTCGCGGTGGCCACCGTGGTCTTCACGGTGTCGCTCACCTTCCGCACCATCGACGCGGATGTCTGTGCCGGCTTCCCGCTCGGCACCCACTTCGTGTGGCACCTGCTCAACGGGCTGCTGCTGTTCGTGCTCGGATATTCGGTGGTACGCCGCTGGCGGGACCTGACGGCCACAGACACCTCGCAACCAGCCACGACCGCCACCGCCTGACGCCGCATCGACCACCGGCCCGGCCGCGACCCGGACCCGACCGCCGCCGGGCCAGCCACACGTCAGGCGCCGACCGCGTCCAGGGCCGGCGGGCGTGCGAGGCTGGATGGATGAGCGAGAACCACAACGTGCTCGGCGATGAGCTGGAACCGTGCGGCACCGACCCGGTGACCGGCTTCTACCGGGACGGGTGCTGCAACACCGGCCCGGAGGACCTTGGCAGCCACACCGTCTGCGCCGTGGTCACCCGCGAGTTCCTCGAGCATCAGCGCGAGATCGGCAACGACCTCTCAACCCCTCGACCTGAGTACGGCTTCCCCGGCCTGCGTCCCGGCGACCGCTGGTGCGTCTGCGCCGCCCGGTGGCTGCAGGCGTACCGGGACGGACGCGCGGCGCCGGTGGTGTTGGCCGCCACCAACGCGCGGTCTCTCGACGTGGTGCCGCTGGAGGCGCTGCGGGAGCAGGCGGTGGACGTACCGGCCGATCCGAGCGCCCTCGCCTGAGCCTCAGGAAGCTGGTCTGACCACTTGACCACCGGGCCTATCTGCGGCACGCTCCAGGTATGGCCCTGCAACCCGTGAACCGCCGGTCGGTCCCCGACGAGGTCTTCGATCAGATCCTCAGCGATGTGGTACGCGGCGAGCTTGCCGCCGGCGCGAGCCTCCCCAGCGAGCGGCGGCTGGCCGAGGTGCTCGGGGTGTCCCGGCCCACCGTGCGGGAGGCGCTGCAGCGCATCGCCCACGCCGGCCTGGTGGAGGTACGCCAGGGCGGCGCGACCACCGTACGGGACTTCCGCCGCCACGCCGGTCTGGAGCTGCTGCCCCGGCTGCTGCTGCCGCTCGGGGAGCTGGACCTCTCAGTGGCGCGCAGCATTCTGGAGGCCCGGCTCTACATCGGGCCGCAGGTGGCGGCGCTCGCCGCCGAGCGTGCCGGTGCCGCGCTGGCCGAGCCACTCGAAGACTCGGTAGCCGCCCTGCGCGCCGACGACGACCCCGTGTACCAGCAGCGACACGCGCTGGGGTTCTGGGATCACATCGTCGACGGCGCCGACTCCATCACGTTCCGGTTGATGTTCAACAGCCTGCGCGCGGCGTACGAGCCGCTGCTCGGCGCGCTGGCCACGGTGATGGCCGCCGAGGTCGGGCGTACCGAGGCGTACCAGCGGCTGGCCGACACGATCGTGGCCGGTGACTCCGCCGCCGCGCGTACGGCTGCGGAGGAGCTGCTCAGCCCGGCGACCTCCGCGCTGCTGTCCGCGATCCGCCGTATCGAGGAGGCTCCCTGATGAGCACCCATTCACTCCGCGGCTGGCTGGCGACCCGCCGCTCCACCACCGCCGTGCTGGACGAACGCGCCCGCCGCCAGGTGCGCGCCGACGAGGCCGCGATCACCGCCCGCCGCGGCGTCACCCTCGGCGCGGCGTGGAAGGCGTTCGTACGACATCCGTCGCCGTGGCTGCTCGGCGCGACGCTGGTGGCGGCGTCGACCGCGCGGATCGTGGTCGGAGACTGGCGGCTCAGCGACGTGGTGACGCCGCTGGTGATGCTCGCGGTGTTCCCGTTCTTCGAATGGCTGGTGCATGTCGGCATCCTGCACTGGCGGCCCCGCCGGCTCGCCGGCGTCACGCTCGATCCGCTGCTCGCCCGCAAGCACCGTGCCCACCACGCCGACCCGCGCGACGTACCGCTGGTGTTCATTCCGTGGCAGGCGTTGCTGTGGCTGCTGCCGGCGTACACCCTGATCGGGCTCTTCGCTTTTCCCCGCCTCGGGCTCGGGCTCACCTTCCTCACCATGGTCGGTGCGCTCGGGTTCGGGTACGAGTGGACCCACTACCTGATCCACAGCGACTACCGGCCGCGTACCCGCCTGTACCGGGCGGTGTGGCGCAACCACCGGCTGCACCACTACAAGAACGAGCACTACTGGTTCACCGTGACCACCGCCGGCACCGCCGACCGGCTCCTCGGCACCTACCCCGATCCGCAGCAGGTCGAGTCCTCCCCCACCGTCAAAGCGCTGCACGCCCGAGAAGCAGCCGCCCGCCCCGCATAACGCTGCGAGCATCACCACTGAGGGCCGCGGGAGGTTTCAGGAACGTCACCACCGAGTGGTTCCGAGAAGTTCGGAGAGCGTCATCACCGAGTGGTTCCGGGAGGTTCCGGGGAAACGTCACCGCCGAGCGGTACCGAGAGGTTCCGGGGAAACGTCACCGCTGAGTGGTTCCGGGGGGCTCGGGGGGTCGCCCCCCGACGGAAATGCGAAGAGGCCCCGGTCCTGCATCGCAGGACAGGGACCTCTCAGCCACGTAGCGGGGGCAGGATTTGAACCTGCGACCTCTGGGTTATGAGCCCAGCGAGCTACCGAGCTGCTCCACCCCGCGTCGCACCGCCGTAGCGGCGTTGCCAACTCTAGCGCGTACCTGACGCACCGCCAAACTGGGGGGTCCCCCGGTCTCCGCGTCATGATCTGCGGCACGGGGCGGCTGGGCACGCGCTGGTTGAGGTTTCGCGTGCCGCAGCGCCCAATGCCGCGGATCATGAGCCGTCACCGCGCGGATCATGGGCCGTCGACCCCGAGGGGCTAGTTGCCGGCGGGGGTGGGGCTGGGTGAGCCGCGGGGGGACGGGGAGGCTGTCGGGGTCTTCACGGGGGCTTTGGTGCCGGTGACCCGCTCGAACTCGTCGATCGCCTTCTCCAGCTCCTCGAGCGCCTTGCCGTATGCCTCGAAGTCGCCGGACTGCTGCGCCTTGCGGAGGTTGGCGATCGCCTTCTTCAGGTTTGCGACGGCCTTGGCGACCTCCGGGTCGGAGGTGTCCGGAGGCTCCGCCGTCGGCGGCGGGGTCGGCTCCTCGCCGCCGGAGGTCTCGCCGCTGCAGTTGCGGCGTTCGGCGAGCGCGGTCAGCCCGTCCTCGAGGGTGCGTTCGAAGGCGACGCAGCTGCCGTACGAGAGCAGCACCCGCTGCAGGGTGGGGTACGCGCCCTCCTGCTGCTTGCTCTTCAGGTAGAGCGGCTCGGCGTACAGCAGGCCGCCGCCGACGGGGAGCGTCAGCAGGTTGCCGTACACCACGTCCTGGGATCTCTGGAAGTCGGAGATGTCTTTGGCGCCGAAGCTGACCAGCTGCTGCTGTACGTTGGTCGGCCCGTCCACCGCGTCCACCGGCAACTCCAGCACCAGCAGCTTCGGCTCGGTGCCGTCGTAGTAGCCGCTGATCAACGCCGACAGGTTGGGACGTTTCGCGGCGTTCATCGCGCTGGTGAGCTGGAACGTGGCCTTGCCCTGGTTCTTCTCGGAGAGGTTCGCCATCAGGTAGAACGGCGTCTGGGTGTCGCCGCTGTCCGGGTTCTTCGGATCCTTCGGCACCTCCCAGAAGTCGTCGGCACTGAAGAACTCGTGCGGGTCGTTGACGTGGAATCGCGCCAGCATGTCCCGCTGCACCTTGAAGATGTCCTCCGGGTAGCGGAAGTGTTCGGCCAGCTCGCTGGGGACCTGCGACTTCGGCTTCACCAGCCCGTCGAAGACCCGGTCCCAGGCCTTCAACACCGGATCCTTGCTGTCCCACTCGTACAGGTCCACGCTGCCGTCGTACGCGTCGACCACGGCCTTGACCGAGTTGCGGATGTAGTTGATGTTGCGGCGGGCCTGTGGGGCGTTGCCGGTCCCGGTCAGCGCGTCGGTCGCCGCCTCTTCCAGGTTGACGTCCTCGGAGTAGGGGTACGTCGACGCCGTGGTGTACGCGTCCACGATCCACACCACCCGGCCGTCCACCACCGCCGGGTACGGGTCGCCGTCCACGGTCAGGAACGGCGCCACCTTCTCCACGCGGTCGCGCGGATTGCGTACATAGAGGATCTTGGATTCTTCGTTGAGTACGTCGGAGAGCATGAAGTTCCACTCCCAGCCGTACCGCAGGGTGTAGAGCATCCGGCGGCTCGCCGTGTCGACCGGCACCCCACCCTTGCCGTCGTAGGTGCTGCTGATCCCCTCGCTGGTGCCGCCGGTAGCGGCGGGCCGGTCGAACTCCCGGTCAGAGCCGCCGGGCCCCTTACCCACGATCGAGTAGTCGCTGACCAGCTCGCCGTAGTAGATCTGGGGGCGGTCCACATCGAACAGCGGCGCCCGCTCGGCGCACTCCGCGGTCTCCGCGTCGCCTTCGGGGTCACCGGTGTCCTGGTCGCCCAGGAATCCCGACACGAAGCGAGGGCGGGTGCCACACGGGTCGTTCGCCGGCGCGGCCACGAAGCCGTACCCGTGGGTGAACCGGGTGTGCCGGTTCTGCCAGCTGAGCTGGTTGCCCTGCAGGTCGCGCGGCTCGAGCTCCCGTACGCCGACCACGTAGTCCTTGACGGTGCCGTCGGGCTGGGTGTAGCGGTCCACGTCGAGCTTGTCGTTGAAGTCGTAGAAGCTACGTACCTGCTGCAGCCGGCTGTACGTGCCCGAGACCACACCCGGGTCCAGCAGCCGTACGCTGGCGCGCGCCGCGGCGTTCTTGTCCAGGTCGGACGGCGGCGTGGTGTTGGAGACCGGGTAGCTCTCCCGGACCAGCGCGTCCTCGATCCCGTACGCGTGCCGGGTGGCCTTGATGGTGCGGTCGATGTACGCGGCTTCCTTGTCACGCAGGTTGGGCCGCACCTCGAAGGTCTGCACCGACCACGGGTAGACGCCGCCGATCGCGATCGCGGAGACCGCCACCAGCGCCAGCGCCACCCCCGGCCAGACCAGGTTGCGTACCACCGCGTTGGCGAACACGATCACCGCGACCGCCGCGATCACGGTGATCCAGACCAGGATCTCCTTCGCCGGCAGCAGCGCGTTGATGTCGGTGTATCCGGCGCCGGCCAGATCCTGCAGCCCGGCGTTGTGGCCGAGCAGCAGCCCGTACCGGTCCAGGAAGTACGCCACCGCCTTCAGCAGCACGAACAGGCCGACCAGCGCGGACAGGTGGGCGCGGGCGGCGGTGGTCATCCGGTCACCGGCGCCCTGCAGCCGTACGCCGCCGTACAGGTAGTGCACGAACAGCGCCCCCAGCACCCCGACCACCACGGCGGTGAACGCGATGCCGAGCAGGAACCGCCAGAACGGGTACTCGAAGATGTAGAAGCCGACGTCGAGCCCGAACTGCGGATCCTTCTGCCCGAACTCGCCGGCGTTCCAGAACAGCAGCCACTGCTGCCACCGGCCCTGCGCGGACAGCCCCGTGATCAGGCCGATGAAGCCGGCGGCGAGTCCGATGTAGAGCCCGATCCGGGGGGTCACCCGCACCCGGTACCGGTCCAGGTTGAGCTGCTCCGGAGAGTTGGGCCGCAGCACCGGCCGGAGCCGGAACGCCAGGTACAGATGGGCGGCCAGCCACAGCCCCATCAGCCCGCCGAAGAGCGCGAACAGCAGCAGCCGGGTCCGGAACTGGGTGGTGAACACCCGGGTGTAGCCGACCTCGTCGTACCACAGCCAGTCGGTCCAGACCTGTGCCACCCAACTGAGCAGTGTGTACGCCACGATCAGCGCCACCACGACCGCGACGGCGACCCGGCCACGGCGGCTGACACGGGGCAGTGGGGTCTTCATAACCACGTCGGCGACTCCCGGGATCGGACGAGTGAACTCACCACGACACCGCCCCACATGGTGGGGCAGGGGCCAAGCCTACGCGTGGCGGCGGAGTCCGGCTGCGCTACGTACCGCAGAGCCGCGCTTCGCCGCCGGTACGCAGCGCCTGCAGCCCGGCCAGCGCGTCGTCCAGCGTGCCCACCTCGAGCAGCGTGAGCCCGCCGGGATCGTTGGCGACCGCCTCGTCGCAGTTGTCCTGCGGCACCAGGAACACCGTCGCGCCGTCCCGCTTCGCGGCAAGCATTTTCTGCGGTACGCCACCGATCGAGCCCACCGTGCCGTCGTCGTCGATCTCGCCGGTGCCGGCGATCTTGAGACCGCCGGTGAGGTCTTCCGGCTGCACCTTGTCGATGATCGTCAACGCGAAGATCAGCCCCGCCGACGGGCCGCCGATCTTCTGTACGTCGGAGTCGAACTCCACGTCGTACTCGCACGGCTGCTGCTGTTTGAGGAACAGCCCGAGCAGCTTCTCCTTCGACTCGGCCGGGGTGACGTGCAGCTCGCCGCGCTTCCCGTCGCGGACGTACGCCACGGTGTGCTGCTGCTTCGGCTGGTCGGCGAGCAGCTTCTCCAGCCGACCGGCGGAGGTCACCGGCTCACCGTCGTACCCGGAGATCACGTCGCCCTCGCGCAGCTCATCGGCGACGGGTGAGCCGCTGGTGAAGCCGGTGACCGTGACGTGCACCGGGCAGCCCAGCTCGCGCAGCGCGGCGGTCTCGGCGCTGGCCTGCGAGGAGGCGAACTGCTCCTTGCTCTCGTTCTCGATGTCCTTGTCGGTCTTGTCCGGCGGGTAGACGAACTCCCGCGGTACGACGGCGTAGTCGTCGGAGATCCAGTACCAGATCGCCTCGATCAGCCGCGGCCGGTCGATCACCGAGACGGTGACCATCCGGAACTGTCCCTCGGACTCGCTCTCCTCGGCGCCGTCCACCCGGACGATCTTGTCGCCCGAGGGCCTGCCCGTGTCGGTCCGCAACGTGTCCACCGTCGGCCCCGGTACGAACGCTACATACGGCACCTCGACCCAGAGCACCAGCCAGGTGAGCACCCCCACCAGGACCGCTCCCACCGCCACAGTCCACCCGCGCCTCTGCATGCGAGGCAGCGTACAGGCGGCGCGCGCGGTGTTCGCTGCGAGCCGAACCACGCTGACTGGTCGGTACGCCAGTCTCGCGTAACGTTGGCTAGGTGACTGATGTGCCGTTCGGCTTCGCACTGCCCGGGGGCGTACCGGATCCCAACGATCCGCAGCAGATGGCGCGGTTCATCGCGCAGCTGCAGCAGATGTTCGCCTCCCCCGGCTCGGGCCCGGTCAACTGGGACCTCGCCCGGCAGCTCGCCGAGCACCAGCTGACCGACGCCGACCCGATCCCCGACGCCGCCGACCGCGACCAGATCGCGGAGGCGATGCGGCTCGCCGACCACTGGCTGGAGCCGGTGACGGTGCTGCCGTCCGGCGTACACACCGCGCCGGCCTGGACCCGGCGGGAGTGGATCACCTCCACGCTGGAGGTGTGGCGCAAGCTGTGCGACCCGGTGGCGGGCCAGATGGTCGGCGCGATGAGCGAGCTGCTGCCGGAGCAGCTGCGCGACCAGCTCGGCCCGATGGCGGCGATGATGCAGTCGCTGGGCGGCACCATGTTCGGCGGCCAGCTCGGCCAGGCGCTCGCGTCCCTCGCCACCGAGGTGCTCGCCACCAGCGACATCGGGCTACCGCTGGCACCGGCCGGCACCGCCGCGTTGCTCCCCGCCAACATCCGGGAGTACGGCGAAGGCCTGGAGCTGCCCGACGACGAGGTACGCCTCTACGTGGCGCTGCGGGAAGCCGCACACCAGCGCCTGTTCGGCCACGTCGGCTGGCTGCGTTCGCACATGCTGAACGCGGTCGAGACCTACGCGCGGGGCATCAAGGTGGACCGCGAGGCGGTCGAGGAGGCGATGAGCCGGATCGACCCGGAGCGCCCCGAGACGATGCAGGAGATCAACATCGAAGGCGTGTTCACCGCGGAGGACACCCCCGAGCAGGCGGCGGCGCTGGCCCGGCTGGAGACGGCGTTGGCGCTGGTCGAGGGCTGGGTGACGTACGTGGTCGACCGGGCCGCCACCGACCGGCTGCCGCACCTGGCCAACCTCGCCGAGGCGTTC
>JBOGDG010000069.1:0-10295 GCA_050701655.1 Micromonosporaceae bacterium | reverse complement strand
GGCCAACGGCGACAACAAGGCCGATCCCAGTGCTCAGTTTGGCAGTGGGGCGGGGTGGCCCGCGAACGAGACCTCGGTCGCGATCAACCCGACCGACCCGCGCAACGTGATCGCGGGCTCGAACGACTACGAGTCCGGCGTCGACTCGGTGATGGGGCTGTACGCGTCCTTCGACGGTGGCCGTACCTGGCCGTACAGCCGGCACGCCCGCCAGATCATCACCCCTGACCGCAGCATGTACGGCAGCGGCGACCCGGTGATCGCTTTCGACAGGGAAGGCGTCGTCTACGCATCGTTCATCGCGTTCGGCCGCGCCAACTGCGACTCGTACATCGCGACGATCCGCTCCGACGACGGCGGGGTCACCTGGAGCACGCCCGTCGACTCGGTGCCCGAGGGATCCGGTCTCATCCAGGGGGACGGCATCGTCGTCCACAACGCGGGCCCGGAGGACTGCGCGATCTTCCACGACAAGGAGTGGATGACGGCCGGGCGCCGGCCCGCCGGCGCGACGCTGGTGCCCGGTACCGACCAGGGTCACGTGAGCCCCGACCGGCTGTACGTCACCTGGACCGTGTTCGACCTCGGTCCCGGCGGCGTGGGATTCATCGACGCGGCGATCCATGTCGCGTACTCCGACGACCAGGGCCGGCACTGGTCGGCGCCGCAGGAGATCTCGGGAAGCGCGCCGTTCTGCGCGTTCCAGACCGGTGACCCCGACGGCGCCTGTGACGAGGACCAGTTCTCGGTGCCGGTGGTGGATCCGCGAAACGGGCACGTGCACGTGGCGTTCCAGAACTTCAATGTGGCCGGCACCGAGAAGAGCCAGTACCTGGTCGTCAAGTCGAGCGACGGCGGCGCCACCTGGCAACCACCACGGTTCGTCACCGACGTGTTCGACGGCGCTGCCAAGTACCCGGTGTGCGCGGGGCGCCAGACGCTGGACCTGATGTGTGCGCGGGTCAATGCGGCGGGCAACATCGACATCGACCCGAAGACCGGGCGGCTCTACATCGCCTTCGCGGACAACCGCAACGGCACCGCGGCGGACACCAACACGGACGTGTTCGTCACGACGTCGGCCAACGGCGGCTCGAGTTGGAGCGCGCCACGCAACCTCACCCGGCGGTCGGTCGACGACCAGTTCTTCCCGTGGCTGTCGGTGGCACCGGACGGGACCGTGGCGGTGACCTACTTCGACCGGCGCTACAGCGGCCCGAAGCTGATCGACACCTCGCTGTCGGTGTCGACGAACCGGGGCGCGAGCTACACCACGCGCCGGGTGTCCGATCGGTCGTGGAACCCTGATCTGGCATTCCGGCTCGGGGTGTTCATCGGCGACTACAACGGCCTCGACACCGTGAACGGCGTCGCGATCCCGTGCTGGACCGACGCGCGGTTCGCCGAGCCGAACACACCCGGCAACAACCCGCCGAACCAGCAGTCCGACGTCATGGTCGACGTGGAGAGGATCCCGACTCGCCGCTGAGCCCGGTTGCGCGGGGAGTGATGTTGGTTGGCGAGCGTCACTCTCCGCGCACCAGCGTCGCCTGCCGCAGGTCGTGCAGCGAACGGCGGTACAGGAAGTACGCGGCGACGGCACCGAGCCGGCGCCGAGCGCCATGCCGTACGCGGCACCGGCCACGCCGAAGAACACCGCACCGAGCAGGCTCGCCGGCAGCACTACGGAGGTGAACGGCCCAGTTGGACGGCCAGGCCATGGAACAACTCGTCGGCTACGTCCTGCTTGACCTCACGGAGACTGGAGGACCCGTGGCACCGCCCTTCTACCAACCGGTCCCCGAAGCGCCACCGCCTACGGTCTGACCGTCTTCTAACCGGCTCGGCGTGCACAGGCGCCAGCCGCGCCCTCCGCGGCCGGGCCGCTGTCCCGTGGCCGTCGACAACTGATCGCTTGTTCGGAGGTCCCGGGTCGGAGGTCATTCGGGCAGCGGGATGCGCAGGGTGGTGGTTCCCTTCAGGTCCAGCCAGGCCGCGTTCGGGGCGCGGGTCAGGCGCAGCACCACCGCGTCGCAGCCCGGGCAGCGGGCCACCAGCCCGGGTGCGCGCCGATAGACCCGCAGCGTTGCGACCGCGCCGGTACGGCCACATCCGACGCAGCGGCATTCCGCCGCGGTGACGTCGACCGCGAAGATCTCCCGCAGCGGACCGGCCAAGGCGTTGCCGTCCTCGTACTGTTGGTTCATGGTCAGCCTCCACTCGGTCCGAACCGCTCGGTTTTGACGCGGCGCGGGTTGTGGCCGAGGGCCACCAGGATGTCCGCGACCTTCTCGACGAAGCCGGTCGGACCGCACACGTAACAGCTCGGCTCGAAGTCCGCTGGCCAGCCGCCGGTGTTCAGGTCGAAGATTCCGATCCGACCCGGCGGGCGGGCGAAGCCCTCGGGAGCGGCTCTGGTGTACACGTACGTCACGTCGAGGCCGGGGGCGCCCCGGCGCAGCTCGTCGGTGTAGTAGATCTCTGCGGGCGAGCGCACCGAGTAGATGAGCCGGAACGGGACCCGGCTGCCGGCCGCCCGACGGGCCCGCGCCATGGCCATCAGCGGGACGATGCCGGAGCCACCGGCCACCAGCAGGACCGGTTCGGTCGCCGTCGGCCGCCACACGAACCAGCCGCCTACCGGGCCGCGGATCTCCACCGGGTCGCCTAGGGCGAAGATCCCTGTCAGGTACGGCGAGACCTCGCCGTCCGGGACCCGCTGAACGGTCAACTCGATCCGTTCTCCGTCCGGCGGCGCGGCCAGCGAGTAGCTGCGCTGGGTGCTGTACCCGTCGGCGGCGGTGAGCCGGACGTCGACATGCTGTCCGGCCAGATGCCCCGGCCAGTCGGGCACCGCCAGCACCAGCGTGCGGGCCGTGGGTGTCTCATCGCGACTCTCGACCAGCCGGGCGACCCGCCAGGTCAGGCGGCCGCCTAGTCGCCCTGGTACCGCTGCTCGCGCCACGGGTCACCGTAGTCGTGGTAGCCGGCCGTCTCCCAGAAGCCCGGCTCGTCGGCCAGCAGCAACCGGATGCCGCGGACCCACTTCGCCGACTTCCAGAAGTACAGGTGTGGGACCAGGAGCCGCGCCGGTCCGCCATGCTCCGGGCTCAGGTCTTCGCCCTCGTAGCGGTACGCGATCCACGCCCGCCCGTCGAGCAGGTCCTCCAGCGGAAGGTTGGTGGTGTACCCGCCGTAGGAATGCGCCAGCGCGAAGTCGGCGGCGGTCTCCACGTCGGCGAACAGGGTGTCCAGCGAGACGCCCTGCCAGCTTGTCCCGAGCTTCGACCATTTCGTGACGCAGTGGATGTCGACCGTGGGGGACTCGATGGGCAGGGCCAGCAGGTCGGCCCAGGACCAGCGGTGCTCCTGCCCGGTCTCGGTGGTGATCACGAACTCCCACTGCTCGGTCGTGATCCGCGGCGTGGGGCCCGCGGACAGCACAGGGAAGTCCTCCGTGAGGTACTGCCCGGGCGGCAGCCGCTCGTCCCCCCGACGGGGCCGACCGCGAAAGCCGGGCGACACGATCGCCATGGTCCGTTCCTTTCTCACGCCCGGTACGTCCCCAAGCCCCAGAGCTGCGGTTCACGCCGCAGTATGACCGTTGCGGATCGCCGGACCCGCCGTGTCGCGCCGGTTCCACGAGCCTGGCACCAGGAACGGCGCCGCGCAGCCCAAAAGGTCGGAGTGCACCATGGCGCCGGGGCCGCCGTCACCTCCGTGAGAGCCGCCCAAACAACGGCCCGCCAACAGTAGGTTGTCGAACGACAGATCGGTCATTACGAGATCCTTCGTCGTGCGAAGTGGTCGGTTGGTTCGAACCCGGGAACCACCGGGTGCACGCCCGTACCTCCACCGGCGCGCACCTGGGAGCGTCATCCGATCGACATGGCGGCCTGGAGGATGACCTCCGTCACCGCGGCGGGCTCGGAGGCGGGGATCGCGTGCGACGCACCGGGAAGTTCGACGCCGGTGCGGGCGCCGGCGCGTTCGGCCATGAAGCGGTGCGCCTCGAGCGGGATGTTGTAGTCCAACTGGGGGTAGACGAACCAGGATGGGACGGTCTTCCACGCCGGCTCGCCGGAGCCCTCGTTGAGTGCTGCGGTGTTTAGCGGGCGTTGGGTGGCCGCGTCGAGGGCGGAGCGCTCGGCTGGTACGTCGGCGGTGAACTGCTGGTGGTACTTCTCCTGCTGGATGTACAGGTCGACCGTGCCGTCGGCGAGCGGCACCTCCTTGAGGGTCTCGCCAAGCGTGCCGCCGGGGAACTTGCCGGACAGCTCGCCGATGCTCTCGCCGACCTCGGGTGCGAACGCGGCGACGAACACGAGTGCCTTGACGTGGTCGTGGCCGACGGCGGCATTGGAGATGACCGCGCCGCCGTAGGAGTGGCCGACGAGGACGACCGGTCCGTCGATCGTGGCCAGGAGGCTGGAGACGCTGGCGGTGTCGGCGAAGAGGCTGCGCAGCGGGTTGGGCGCGGCGATGACCGGGTAGCCGTTGGCCTGCAGCCGCTGGATCACTTCGTTCCAACTGGCGGACTCGGCGAACGCGCCGTGGACGAGGACAACGGTGGGACTCACGGCGAAGCCTTTCAGTCAACGGACAGGCGGCGGACAGGACGTTGGCGGCCCGGCGGATCGCGTCGTGCGGTCGCCTGGCCGCGAATCCACAGAAGCGTAGTCCTGCGCCGCGACTGCGACCAGGTGGCGGGACTCGGTTGGCGGGCGGAGTGGTTGGTGGATTCACATCCGGTCTGGTGCGGCGATTCCGAGTAGGCCCAGGCCGCAGGCCAGGGTACGGGCGGCGAGGTCGCACAGTACGAGGCGGCTGTCGCGCGTTTCGCCTTCGGCGCGGAGCACGGGGCAGTGTTCGTAGAAAGCGGTGAACGCGGTGGCGTGGCCGAACAGGTAGTGCGCGAGGCGGTGGAAGTCCAACGAGTCGGCGACTTCGGTCACCAGGATGCCGAATGTCAGCAGTTCGAGCGCGAGCCCACGCTCTGCCGGATGTTCCAAGCCGACCGCGTCGACACCGCGTGGCGGCCGGGTGCCTCCTCGCCGGAAGATCGACTGGATGCGGGCGTGGGCGTACTGCAGGTACGGGGCGGTGTTGCCGTCGAACGTCAGCATCCGGTCGTAGTCGAAGACGTAGTCCTTGGTCCGCTGGGTGGACAGGTCGGCGTACTTGACAGCGCCGATCCCGACCATGCGGGCCACCTCAGCGCGGGTGGCCTCATCGAGGTCCGGGTTCTTCTCCGCCACTGCCGCCTCGGCGCGCCGGACTGCCTCATCGATCAGGTCGACGAGCTTGACCGAAGCCCCGGAGCGGCTGCGCAGCAGCTTGCCGTCGGCACCAAGGATCGACCCGAATCCGACGTGCTCGGCGCTGGCCGGCGGCGCCAGCCACCCCGCCTCCCGGGCCGCCTGGAAGATCATCTCGAAGTGCTGCCGCTGCGGAAGACCCACCACGTAGAGCATTCGGTCGGCGCCGAGGAGGCGGATGCGGTGCCGGATCGTCGCGAGGTCGGTGGACGCGTACCCGTAGCCGCCATCCCGCTTGCGTACGATCAACGGAAGCGGGTCACCGTCGCGGTTGGTGAACCCTTCCGGGAACACGCACCGGGCCCCGTGGCTGTCGCGTAGCAGGCCGAGCGCGTCCAGCTCCTCGACCACCGGTCCGAGCTGATCGTTGTAGCAGCTTTCGCCGGCGAAGTCGGCTTCGGTGAGTCGTACGTCGAGCCGCCGGTAAACGGTCATGAAGTACTTCTCGGACTCGGTGATCAGAAGCCGCCACAGGCGCCGGGTCGTCTCGTCGCCGCTCTGCAGCAGCACCACCCGCCGCCGCGCGCGGTCGGCGAACGCCTCGTCAGCCTCGAACTTGACGCGGGCCGCCTTGTAGAAGCCGTCCAGGTCGCCCACCGACAACTCGTGCGCCGCCTCGGACTCACCGACGTCGAGCAGGTGCTCGATTAGCATCCCGAACGGCGTACCCCAGTCACCGATGTGGTTCTCCCGGATCACCTCGTGACCCAGCCACTCCAGCAGCCGTACCGCCGCGTCACCGATGAACGTGGAACGAAGGTGCCCGACGTGCATCTCCTTGGCCACGTTCGGCGCCGAGTAGTCCACGACCACCCGCTGCCGCCGCTGCACCCGATCCACACCGAGCCGGTCACCGGCCGCCATGGCTGCCAGCAGCCGACCCAGCACCTCGTCGGCCACCGTCAGGCTTATGAAGCCCGGCCCGGCGATCTCCACGTGCGAGCAGAGATCATCCAGCTCCGCGCGTTCGGCCACTTCAGTGGCGATGTCTCGCGGCCGCCGCCCGAGCCGGCGGGCGAGCGCCATCGCGGCGTCAGCCTGGAAGTCGGCGCGCCGCGATCGGCGCAGCGAGGGATCGGTAGCCGTACCCGCCACCGCTTCGAAGGCGACGGCCAACCGGTCGCGAAGCTGTTCCTCCAAGCTCACCACAGCTTGTGAGCCTAGCCAGCGAGAGATCTTGTCACGGGTCAGCAGGCCCGAAGGCGTACCGACATCCGCGACCCTTCAGTGGCTGGTGGCGGTGTGGCGCAGGATCTCGGAGATCACGATGTCCCAGACCTCCGGGGGTGGCATCTGGTGGCCCATCCTGGGCAGCGGCACCAGCCGGGCGTTGGGGATCTCGTTCGCCAGGGCTTCGCCGTGGCCGTACGGGAAGAGCGGATCCTCGGTGCCGTGTAGCACCAGCGTCGGCGCGGCGACCTGCTTCAGGTGTGGCCGCACCGGCTCGCCGCCCTCGATGATCCAGTGGTTGGTCTGGCTGGCGGCGACGTCGCGGGTGCGGTCGTACGCCCGGCCGGCGATCCTGCGGATCCTGGCTTCGTCGACGGGGAGCGACCCGGAGAACTGGCGCTCGGCATCCACGAAGGACTGGATCACGGCGGCCCGGTCGGACCAGTCTGGGGTCGGCGCCTCCTCGGCAAACGCCGCCTCCAGGTGCTCGGCCATGGGTGGCAGATCCGGGTTGGCGGGGCCACCGGGGCCGCCGGGGCTGGTCGAGATCAGCGTGAGCGAGGTGAGCCGGTCGGGGTGTTCCACGGCGATGCGCTGTGCGATGCCACCGCCCATCGAAATCCCGACGATGTGGGCCGTTGCCAGGTGCAGCGCGTCGAGCACGCCCACCGCGTCTGCCACCAGGTCTTCCTGGGTGTACGGCGGCTTGCCGGCCTCGAAACTCGTGGACTGTCCGGTGTCCCGGGTGTCGTACCGGATCACGAACCGGGGACCGGCCGCGAGTCGCTGGCAGAACTCGTCTTCCCACCAGTCCATCGAGCTGGCCGCCCCACCGATCAGCAGGACAGCCGGATCCGCGGACTCGCCAAATGTCTGCACGGCCAGGTCGATGTCCCTCACGTGGATGGTGCGCTCCAGGTTCTCGGGCTGATTCACGATCTCCCCGTTCCGTGTCGAGGCTGTGGTTTACATGTATACCACCACCGTAGCGCCTCGTTTACATGTAAACAAGATGTTAGATTCGGAGGATGACCACGCCGAGATGGCTTGACGACGTCGAGCACCGGGCCTGGCTCGGGTACCGCCGGATGAGCCTGCGGCTCGACGCCGTGATCGCACGGGAGCTGGCCGCTGACGCGGGGCTGTCGATGGCCGACTACGACGTGTTGAGCAGCTTGGAGGCAGCCGACGGCCGCCGGGTCCGGCTCACCGCTCTGGCTGACCGCATGCTGTGGTCCAAAGGCCGGCTCTCACGCCAGATTGCTCGGATGGAGCAACGCGGCCTGGTCCGCCGTGAGCCAACCGAGGACGACGCGCGTGGCGCCAACGTGACGCTCACCGCCGCCGGGCTGAAAGCGATCGAAACCGCCGCGCCAGGTCACGTGGAGGCCGTACGGGCGCACTTCATCGACCTGCTCTCCCGGGAGCAGCTGCGGGCACTCGGAGACGTGACATGGACGGTCATCGACCACATCGCCGAGGCCGGGCAGTTACCGCCCGTCCCGCCTGACAGCTGACCCGCCCCGCGCGCAGGCCGTACCGCAGATCACCGATCCGGTGTTGTCTTGCGGCATCTCGCTACGCGGCGTACTCGCAGGTGGTAGTTATGACTGGCCGGTGTGGGCACGGGGTATGACGCAGTGCGTCGCACCGCGGTTCGGCGCTGGCCAGGTGCGTGAGCAATGTGTCACGCGGAGCGCGTACCTCCGAAAGAAGGGGATAACTGATGGCAGGCAAGTTCGAGCTGTACACCGACAAGGCGGGCAAGTATCGGTTCCGGCTCAAGGCGGGCAACGGCCAGATCATCGCGGTGGGCGAGGCGTACGAGTCGAAGTCCAGTGCGATGAACGGCATCGACTCGGTGAAGCGGAACGCGCCCGCCGCGGCTCTCGACGACCAGACGGACTGACCGTTCGGGGTTGTCACTCCGATGTTGTCACAGGGCCGGCTCCGATCGCGGAGCCGGCCTTGATCGTTCATGATGCGGCGAGCCTGATGTCGTACGTACGGTCGGGCGCGGCGAAGCCGAGCAGTCGTTCCGCTTCGGCGGTGACGTCAGACTGTGCCGCGGCCGAGAGCGGTACGAAGGGGTCGATGGTGAGGGTGGCGGTCTTGCGGGTGCCGTCCAGGCGCCAGCCCCCGGCGAGGAGTCCGTCGACCAGGAGGGTCGGCCGCGGGGAGTCGTTCTTGGTGGCCAGTCGGGTACGCGCGTCGGATGACATCACGTGCGTGCGCTCCTGATGCGAGCGCAGCAGGTTGTCGTACTCGGGGAGGAAACGCACCGGCGCCGGCGTCTCCGCCGATGGCCGCGGCGCGTCGGGGAGGTCGAACAGCTCCGCGCCCGACTCGCTTCGGAACACCCGCAACGACGGGCGCAGCTCCTCGAAGTGCGGGCCGAGCCGGGTCAGGCCGCACCAGGTCTGCATGTCCTGCACGCTGGCCGGGCCGTACGCCGCCAGATAGCGCAGCACCAGCGGCGACGGTGACGGGTCGGTCGCGAGCGGGCGGCCCAGCCACGCCGGGGCGGTGGTGACGGTGGCCTGGCCGCTGGCTCCCCACAGCCCCCGGGGCGGCACCTGTACGCACGGCAGCAGTGCGCGCAGCCCCCACACCAGCGCCGCCGCGTCCCGATCGGGCCAGCGCGAGGCGAGGAACGCCCGCAGCTCCGCGTTGGTGCGGGGGGTCTCGTCGATCAGCTCCCGAGCGGCGTCGACCACCTCCTCATTCACACCGTCGATCGCCTTGCGGTACGCCGGGTTGGCGGTGAGCGTCCGGTCGTAGATCGGTTGCAGCCACGGGCGCAGCAGCAGGCAGTCGTCTGAAGTCACCAGGTGTACGGTGCCCCGCATCACGCCGATCCGTACCACCTGGCGCTCGGTGAGCAGTTTCGACAGCTCATGCGGGTCGAAGTCGGTCAGCCGGCTCCAGAGCCCGACGTACGGGGCCTGCGGCGCCTGCGCCTGCATCCCGACCAGCTGCCCGACGGCGTCCAGCGGGCCCTGATCGTCACGGGTCAGCAGCAGCTGGCGGGCCAACAGTGCCCGGTTGCGCTCGCGTACACCCAACACGTCCGATTTCATCGTCACCCCGTCAGTCTCTGTGGTACGAACACGGTCTATCCACGTACACATAGCTCTGTTTGAATGCGCCCATGAATCTGACCCGTAGCGCCGTCCTCGCCGGCGCCCTCTCCGCGGCCTTGGCGCTGGTGTTCGTGCCGAGCGCGAATGCCGACCCGAAGCCGGTCGAGGTGCAGCTGCTGGGGCTCAACGATTTACATGGCCATCTCGAATCCACCACCCCCGGCACCGTCCGGGAGTTTCCCGACTCCGACCCGGTCCCGGCCGGGGGCGCCGAATACCTCGCCACCCACGTACGCGAGCTGGAGAAGACCAACCCCAACACCATGGTGGTCTCCGCCGGTGACCTGATCGGGGCCAGCCCGCTGCTGTCGGCACTCTTCCACGACGAGCCGACGATCGAGGCGATGAACCAGATCGGGCTCGACCTCAACGCGGTCGGCAACCACGAGTTCGACGAGGGCGGCGACGAGCTGCTGCGGATGCAGAACGGCGGCTGCCACCCCACCGACGGCTGCCAGGACGGCGACGGGTTCGGCGGCGCCGAGTTCGGCTTCCTCGCCGCGAACGTGGTGGACAAGAAGACCCGCAAACCCCTTTTCGCGCCGTACGCGGTCAAGAAGTTCGACGGCGTCAAGGTCGGCTTCATCGGGATGACCCTGGAGGGCACCCCGGAGATCGTCACGCCGACCGGGATCTCGCACCTGGACTTCCTGGACGAGGCGGA
>JBOGDG010000068.1:0-10317 GCA_050701655.1 Micromonosporaceae bacterium | reverse complement strand
ATTCAGGACTCGGCTACCGGACCCCACAGCAGGTCCATGACGAGTACCTGGAACGGCAGCTCGCAGCGTGAATTAACCGTCAACGAGCTGTCCGGAAAACGCGGGGCGCATCAGCGCCCTGCAGACAGCACATCTGCTCAACGGCATCCTCGGCGTGGAGGTGCACGAAGAGCACGATCTACGGGTCCCCGACCCGGGGCCGCAAGCAGAGCGCAAACCCTGGCCGGAACTGCGGAGAGCCGAACCACCCGACCCCGCCAACCCGGACCGGCCCCTCATCCCTGGTGGCGAGGACTGGATCAGCTACCTCGCCCGCGCCCACACCGCCCTCACACGCATCCTCAACCGGCACACCGGACGCGTCCTCATCGTCGGCCACACCGAAACCCTCAAAGCCGCCTACAGCCACTTCCTCGGCCACCACGACCTCCACCGGATGAAGCTCGACTACCACCACACCGCCTTAACCACGTGGCGGCCCGCCCGCGAGTGGCCCGGCGCCGCCCGGACACACCAACGATGGACCCTCATCTGCCACAACGACACGACGCACATTCCCCACAACGCGCCACGGCAGACTCTCCAGACCGGCGGGCGCCTGACCGCGTCCCAGGCTGAATGATCAGCCCGCTGGCCGCGTGGGCTCAGTTGCCGGTGGTGGTGCCTTTGATGCGGCCGAGGCGGGCGCGGGTGGCGTGCACCGCGGCCACCACGCGCTCCGGCGTGATGCCGTACTGCTGGTAGAGCACCTGGTACGGGGCGCTGGCGCCGAAGTGATCCAGTGAGACGCACTCGCCGTGCGAGCCGATGACCTGGCTCCAGCCCTGGGCGACGCCGGCCTCCACCACCACCCGGCACTCGATGTCGGGTGGCAGCACGGCGTCCCGGTACGCCGGCGGCTGTTCGGCGAACCACTCCCGGCACGGCATCGACACCACCCGGGTGCCGAAGCCGGCCGCCTCCAGCTGCGTACGCGCCTCCAGCGCGATGTGCACCTCGCTGCCGGTGGCGACCAGGATCGCCTCGGGCCGGCCGTCGGCGGCGTCGGCGAGCACGTACCCACCGCGCGCCACCTCGTCCTCGGCGTCGGCGGTGGCCGCCAGCGTCGGTACGTTCTGCCGGGTCAGCGCCAGCCCGATCGGGCCCTCCGGGTCGACCCCGCTGTGGCGTTCCAGGATCGCCCGCCAGGCCCACGAGGTCTCGTTGGCGTCGGCGGGGCGTACCACCGCTAAACCGGGTATGGCACGCAGCGCGGCGAGGTGCTCGATGGGCTGATGGGTGGGGCCGTCCTCGCCGAGCCCGATCGAGTCGTGGGTCCAGACGAAGGTGACCGGCAGGTGCTGCAGCGCGGCGAGCCGCACCGCCGGGCGCATGTAGTCGCTGAAGACCAGGAACGTCCCGCAGTACGGCCGCAGCGGGCCGTGCAGCGCGATCCCGTTGCAGATCGCCGCCATCCCGTGCTCGCGTACTCCGAAGTGCAGGGTGCGGCCGTACCGGCTGGTGGTGTCGGACTCCCACGGCAGGAACGACTTCTCGCCCTGCATCGTGGTGTTGTTGCTGCCGGCCAGATCGGCCGAACCGCCCCACAGCTCGGGCAGCACCGCCGCCAGCGCGGAGAGCGCCTCACCGCTCGCGGCGCGGGTCGCGGTGCCCTTCTCGTCGGGGTCGTGCCGGGGCAGCGCCGCGGACCAGCCGTCCGGCAGGTGCCGCGACATGATCCGGTGGTACGCCGCCGCGCGCCGCGGCTCGGCCACCTCCCAGTCGCGGAACCGCTTGAGCCAGGCGGCGTGCTCGGCACGTCCCCGCTCGACCACTTCCCGGGCGCGCTCCAGCAGCTCCGCCGGCATCGCGAACTCGGTACGCGGGTCGAGCCCCAGGATCTCCTTCGTCGCCTCGACCTCCTTCGCCCCGAGCGCGGCGCCGTGTGCCTTGCCGGTGTTCTGCGCGTGCGGGGCCGGGTACGCGATCACCGACCGCATCCCGATGATCGACGGCCGCTCGGTCTCATCGCGGGCCTTCCCGAACGCGGTACGCAGCGCCGCCACGTCCTCGCTGTCGTCGACCCGCTGGGTGTGCCACCCGTACGCCTCGTACCGCTTCAGGACGTCTTCGCTCATCGCCACCTTGGTGTCGCCCTCGATGGAGATGTGGTTGTCGTCGTAGAGCACGACCAGGTTGCCGAGCTGCTGGTGACCGGCGAGCGCACTCGTCTCGTGGCTGATCCCCTCCTGCACGTCGCCGTCGGAGGCGAACACCCAGATGGTGTGGTCGAAGACGCTCTGCCCGTCGCCGTTGTCCGGGTCGAACAGGCCCCGCTCCCGGCGCGCCGCCAGCGCCATCCCGACCGCGTTGGAGATGCCCTGCCCGAGCGGGCCGGTGGTCGCCTCGACCCCCGGGGTGTGGCCGTGTTCCGGGTGGCCGGGCGTACGGGAGCCCCACTGCCGGTAGCCGCGCAGGTCGGCCAGCGAGAGCCCGTACCCACTCAGGTAGAGCTGGATGTAGAGGGTGAGGCTGGAGTGGCCGACGGAGAGCACGAAGCGGTCCCGCCCGGCCCACTGCGGATCGGTCGGGTCGTGCCGCAGAAACTCTCCGAACAGCAGGTACGCCGCCGGCGCCAGGCTCATCGCGGTGCCGGGGTGGCCGCTGCCGGCCGCCTCCACCGCGTCCATCGCGAGCCCCCGGATGTGGTCGACGATCCGGGCATCGCGTTCGTCGCGCCAGCCCTTGCCGGCGCGATGCTGGTACTCCTCGCGCTCCACGCCGTGACGGCTGCCGGTCTTCAACTCGGGATGCCCGTCACGGGGCCGCTCGCGGGCTCGGGACGTGCTTGGGGGCGACTGGTTTCGGGATGCCGACTGCTTTCGGGACGCCGACTGCTTTCGGGATGCCGACTGGTTTCGGGATGCCATGTCGGGTTCTATGCCCGATCCCGGGGTCGGCTAACACTCCGCGTCCCGCAGCCGGTGCGGCGCCGCGGCGCGGCCGAGCCGTACGACCCGGTCGCGCCGACTGCCGTTGTCAGGTGAAGATGCTGACCCCTCCCGGCCCGATCAGTAGGCCGAGGACGATCAGGACGATGCCGTAGATCATGCTCCCCCGGACGATGGTGACGATTCCGGCGATGACCAGCACCGCTGCGATGATCCATAGAAGTGTGCCCATGTAGGAGGAAGTTGCCCCCTCGCCCCGGCCTAAAACCTGAGCTGTCTATATGCGACAAATGTCAGGGTGCCTGAGCGGCGTGTCTGGCTTCACCGAGCACACTTATCAAAACATAGTAATGTTCGCATGTGACGGCACTGGCCGGACCGGGTACAGCTCCGGCCACTGACCAAGGCCTCCAACCAGGGCCCCAGACCGGGGCCCCCGATCAGGGCTCCCGACCGGGGCCCCGACCAGGAAGGAGCGGCGCACGGTGGCTGCCGGACACGACCACGCGGTACGCCCGGGCCAGGCCGGCGAGCGGCACCGACCCCGGCTGCTGGCCGCGTTCGTGCTGCTGCTCGGCTTCATGGTGGTGGAGGCGGCCGCGGCCTGGTGGACCGGCTCGCTGGCGCTGCTCTCCGACGCGGCGCACATGTTCACCGACGTACTCGGGATCGGGATGGCGCTCGCCGCGATCCAGGCGGCCGCTGCCTGGCGCCCCGGCCAGGGCAGCGCGCAGCGTACCTTCGGGCTCTACCGGCTGGAGGTGCTGGCGGCGCTCGCCAACGCGGTGCTGCTGTTCGGCGTCGCGGGGTACGTCCTGGTCGAGGCGGTACGCCGGTTCACCGACCCGCCGGACGTACTGTCCGGTCCGATGCTGGTGGTGGCGATCGCCGGCCTGGCCGCCAACCTGGTGGCGTACGCGCTGCTGCGCCCGGGCGCCGCGGAGAGCCTGAACGTGCGCGGCGCGCACCTGGAAGTGCTCGGCGACGCGCTCGGCTCGGTCGCCGTGATCGTCGCGGCGGTCGTCATCGCGCTCACCGGCTGGGGGTACGCCGACCCGATCGTCGCCGTGGCGGTGGCGGTGTTCATCCTGCCGCGTACCGCCAGGTTGGCCGCCGCGGCGGTCAGGATCCTGGTGCAGGCGGCGCCGAAGCACCTCGACGTACCGGCGATCGAGAGCGAGCTGCTCGCCGTGGCCGGGGTGACCGACGTGCACGACCTGCACGTGTGGACCCTCACCTCCGGCATGGAGGTCGCCTCAGCGCACCTCACGGTCGCGCCCACCGCCGCCAGCTCCGACGTACTGGCGGCGGCGCGTACCACCCTGCAGGACCGGTACGGCATCGACCACGCCACCCTGCAGCTGGAGCCGGTCGGCGCACCCGAAGCGTGCTGCGAAGACGTCGGCTGGTGAAACCGCTGGCGTACCCTTGGCAGACTTGGTGGGATGGAGTTGCACCAAGCCGCACCACCACTCGCGAGGGAGCGTCCGATGGCTAAGAAGAAGTCAGATCCGCCGGCCGAGGTCGAGCCCGCCGCCACAGAGGCAGCCAGCAACGACGCGGACCCCGAGGCCAAGGAGGACGCGCTGCACCAGCGGTTCCGTGAGGCGCTGGAGCGCAAGAACGCCCGCCACGAGCACCATCCCGGCACCGGGCCGTCCCATCTGGGTGTCGGTGCGGCGAGCAACGACCGGCAGCGCCGGCAGTTCCGCCGCAAGTCCGGCTAGGAGCGTGTCCCGTGGATCATGGGACGGGGTCACGGAGCCAGATTCTGATCGGCGATGTTAACGCTGAGGCAGCGCCGGCCGCGCCGCGTGCGTGTCGGGCACACGACACGGCTCCCCGGCCCGCGTGACGCGGCACGAGGGAGCCGTGCCGTGGCGGCTAGCAGCCGATCCGTGCCTCGTACGAGTACCAGTTCCAGGTGCCCACCGAGTTGTAGAACGTCGCGTGCTGCCGGTACGTGTAGGTGCCCTGGCCGTCACACCAGTACCCGACCGTCCCGCTGTACCCGTTGTACGCCGCGGCGTAGAACTTGACCGAGTTCACGGTCTGCCAGCCGTACCACCGCTTGCGCTGCAGCCTGGTCTCCCAGGTGCCGCTGGAGCTGAAGCAGAAGCTCCAGTTCGCGTGGACCTTCCGCCCGCTGTAGAAGCTGTACGGCGTGCCCACCCCGACGTGGATGGAGCACGCCGCGGTGCCGGCGTCTCCGGACTCCGCCCGGGGTGTCGCGACCTGCGGTGCGGGCGGAGCCGCCGAGTCCGACGCGGCGGCGGGCGCCGCCACCAGCCCGGCCGCCATTACGGTGAGCGCGACTCCGATGAGCAGTCTCTTCACGAACACGTGTTCCTCCTCGAGGTTGTGATCCTGTTCCGGCCTGAGCCGGACGTCATCATGTGGGGGGCGCTAAGAACCGGCTAACACCGGTCAGGGAACCGCGCCTCGGTTCAGCCATCCCGACCAGTCACTGCCGGACAGCCAGTACTTTTGCAACAGATCCCGCATCTCGAAGCTGGGGCAAGCGGTGATGCCGACGTCGGCGGACGCCGCGCTCGCCTGCGCCGTACCGGGAACTGTCAGGTGAAGTGCCGCCGTCAGAGCGGCCAGATAGCCGTAACCCGCGATCTTCCCATGGCGTCTCAGCCTTTCCGGGAGGCTGTGCTCAGTAGCTCTGACGGCCGGTTCCTTTGCGGCACGTGCCCTGGAGGAACGCCAGCCAGTAACGCTGACCCGAGGTGATGCGCCCGCCGTATCCGATGCGCGCGAGAACCGCTGCGCAGCGGTCGCCGTCGATGCTGTCGCTCCAGCTGGTGTTGCGTTCGGAGTAGCCCCACACGTAGCTCAACATCGCCTGTACGGACTGCACCTGCGTCTTCGAGCCGGTGGAGAACGTCGACAGCCCCGTCCCGGACACCTTGTTGTCCACGTGAATGTGGTTGTGGTGTGCGGTGTTGTAGCGGTACGTCAGGGTGTGCCGGAAGTAGTAGTGAAGGCTCGCCGCCGCCGCCCAGTACCGGCGGCGGTACAGCACGAGGGTGGCACCGGTGTAGTTCTTCCAGATGTCGTACCGGGCGAGGAACTGCAGGGTATTGCCGGTGTTGGTGCCGTACCCCCGGGTAATGTCGAATGCCCGGCCGTAGTTGTGCATCGACACGCACCCGTCGCCGCGATCGGCGTACGCCCCGTAGTTCCACACCTGCGACAGCAACGACCAAGGATTGTTGTTGCTGTAGAACATCCGCCAGTTGTAGAGCCGCTGGAAGAATGCCTCGTTGAAGCGTTCGTTGCGTTGACTGCGGCTGGACTCGTTGATCAGTGAGGCTCCGCCGATGGCCGTGTGCCAGGTCAACGAGCCCCCACAGCTGGTCGTCGACACGTCCCCGGCGTGGGCACCGTCGGGGAAGAGAGCCCGGGAGCCGGCGAGAGCGCCGGCGCCGCCCGCGAGCGCGGAGACGCCGAGCCTGAGTGCCCGGCGCCTGCTGATGTTGTTCTCCATCACGCCTCCTCAGCAGCAAAGAAATTCCACACAAACAGAGTGAGACGTCGTGCTCACAACTCGCTCACAAAGGCGGGCCGCGCCCAGTCACGCGGGCCGCCCTACACCGGTAAGAGGAATCCCTGGCGGGATCCCCTGCGGGCCGAGATGATCTCGATGCCGATCCTGCTGGTGCTGCTCGCGCTGGTCTTCGGCAGCCTGGTCGCCGCCAGCATTCCCCTGGTGGTCGGGGCGTACGGTCGCGGTCTCCGGGGTCACCGTGGCGCTCGCGCTGGTCACCACCGGGGTGCTGATGTTTCTCGCGGTGCCGTTCCTGCGGGTCGAGTTCGGCGGGGTCGACGAGCGGGTGCTGCCGGAGGGCACCGAGAGCCGGGTCGTCTCCGAACGCATCGCCGACGAGTTCCCCAACGGCCAGGCCGACCCGATCGTGGTCCTGGTCAGCGGTGCCAGCGCCGCTGAGGCGGGCGAGTTCGCGAGCGAGATCAAGACCATTCCGGGGGTACGCGACGCCGTCCCGACCGGCAATCGGGGGGAGTCGACGGTGATCACCGTGAGCTACCGCGGTGCGTCGACGTCGACCGACGCCCGGGACACCGTGGCGGAGATCCGTGACCTGGAGCGGCCGGCGGGTGCGGAGGTGCTGGTCGGTGGCCGTACCGCCGAGCTGGTCGATCTGCTCGCCGGGCTCGGGCAGCGGCTGCCGTGGATGGCGTTGATCGTGGCCGGGGTGACGTTCGTGCTGCTGTTCGCCGCGTTCGGCTCGATCGTGCTGCCGCTGAAGGCGATCCTGATGAACCTGCTGTCGATCGGCGCCTCGTTCGGCGCGGTGGTGTGGATCTTCCAGGACGGCAACTTCGCCGACCTGCTCGGCTTCACCTCCACCGGATTCCTGGAAGCCACCCAGCCGATCCTGATGCTGACGGTGCTGTTCGGGCTGTCGATGGACTACGAGGTGTTCCTGCTCTCCCGGATCCGGGAACAGTGGGACCTGCTCGGCGACAACACCGCTGCTGTGGCGAGCGGGGTGCAGCGTACGGGCCGGATCATCACCGCCGCGGCGCTGCTGCTGGTGGTGGTGGTGATCGGCGCGTTCGCCACCTCCGGGATCACCTTCATCAAGATGATCGGCGTCGGCATGGTGGTCGCGATCCTGGTCGACGCCACCCTGGTACGCATGCTCCTGGTGCCCGCCACGATGCGGCTACTCGGCCGCTACAACTGGTGGCTGCCACCGTTCCTGCGTGGCGTGTACGCCCGCTACGGCATCCGCGAGTCCGACGACCCCGCCGTGCCACCGCTCCCGCGCGAACTCGCCGCGGTGCGCTAACCCTCCCTCCATGATCATGGGCCACAGGCGCGCTCGATGGCCCTGCGTACACCGATTGGATCGCGCCGGATTCGATTCGGCGTGAAATGAAGGACGACGCGTAGCCATGATCATGGATGGGTGGCGCCGGAGCGGCGCGGGGGCCTGTCAGACGCGCTGGAGGTCAGTGAGGGCTCGGAGCGGTTGCTCGACCTGGTCGGCGTCGCCGAGCACCACGGTGGCGCCGACCGCGGGCGCCAGGTAGCGGCGGGCGGCGGCGTAGACATCGGCCTGGCTGACCCCGGCGAGCCGGGTACGGTGCTCGGCCAGCCACTCCAGCCGCAGCCCGAATCCCGCCAGGGTGCTGGCCAGGCCGGCCAGCCCCGCCTGGGTGGCGAGCCCGAGCTGGAGCGTGCCGAGGGCGTACTGCCGGGCCTGCTCCAGCTCGTGGTCCTCGACCGGGAGGCTGGCGATGCGGCCCAGCTCATACCAGGTCTCCAGCAGCGACGGGGCTGTCACCTCGGTCGACACGTCGGCGGAGAGCACCAGGGTGGAGCCGGCGGCGGAGTGCTCCAGCTGCGAATGCGGCGAGTACGTGTAGCCCTTGTCCTCCCGGATGTTCTCCACCCAGCGCGAAGAGAAGTAGCCGCCGAAGACCAGGTTGGCCAGCTGCAACGCGGCGTGGTCGGGGTGCGTACGCTCCACCGCGGCGAACGCCATCCGCAGCGAGGACTGCACCGAGCCTTCCCGGTGTACCAGCGTCAGCGGCCCCGGCTTCAGCTCGGGCACCGGCGGCAGCTCGACGGTCTCGCCGCCGCTCTCCCAGCCGGACAGCAGCCGCTCGGCCTCGTCCAGCGCGCGAGCCGGATCCAGGTCGCCGACCAGGGTCAGGATCGCGCCGTCGGGGCGGATCCGCTCGGCGTGCAGCGCGCGCAGGCCGGCCGAGCGCACCGCAAGCACCCGCTCCGGCTCGGCGGTCTGCACCGCGTACGGGTGCCGGCCGTACAGCCGCTTCAGCAGCGCCACGCGGGCCAGGTGGGACGGCTGGGTACTTGCCACCCGGATCCGGTCGGCGAGCCGCTCCCGCTCGGTGGCGACCTCCTTCGCCGGGTACGTCGCACCGGTGAGCACGTCGGCGAGCAGCTCCAGCAGTCGGGGCAGCTCTGAGGCGAGCGCGTTGCCGGAGACCAGGAGCCGGTCGGGGTCGTTGGTCGCGGACAAGCCGCCGCCGATCTTCTGCAGCTCGATCGCGATGTCGACCGTGGACATCGTCTCGGTGCCGGAGAGCAGCGTCTGCGCCAGCACGGAGGAACGCGCCAGGTGCGTCTTGGCGAACGGCACCCGCAGCCGCGCCTCCACCAGCGGCACCGACGCCCGTGGCACCACGATCACGGTGAGGCCGTTGGCGAGCGTACGTTCGGTGGTCTCCGGCAGCCGCAGCTCCTTGGCGGGGCCGAGCTCGGGCAGGGTCTTCTTCGGCTGGCTCACTCGGCACCTCCGGGTACGACCTCGACCGAGGCCCGACGCTCTGGCCGCAGGGCGGCGGCCGCGGCGACCACCTGCTCCGCGGTCACCTCTCCGATCAGCTTGGGAATGTCGTTGAGCAGCGTCGCGCCCGGGCCGTCCGCGCCGCGCTGCTGCTCCATCACCGCCATCTGCAACGTACGGCCCAGCACCGAGTCGACGTCGCGCAGCAGGTGGGTGCTGATCCGCGCCGCCACCCGCTCCAGCTCGCCGTCGTCGAGCCCGTCGGTGGCCAGCCGCTCCAGCTCCTCGTCCACCGTGTGCAGCACCTTGTCGACATCGCCCCCGGGTGGCAGGTGCGCCTGCAGCAGCAGCGCGGTGGGGTCGCGTACCTCGAAGGGCTCGCCCATGAACCCGATGTAGCCGCCGACGCTGGTCGCCGACCGGTCGGTGAGCACCAGCCGCTGCTGCAGCCGGGCGGCGTCACCGTCGGTGAGCACCTCGGCCAGCACCACGTACGGCAGGTACCCGGTGAAATCGCCGATCGGGTCGGGGACGCGCCACGCCGACGCCACCGCCGGCAGCGGGGCGTACCCGTCGGTGTACGAGGAGCGCCGCTCCGCGGTCAGGTCGGGCTCGTCGAAGTTGGGGCGCAGCGGCGCGGGTCGGGCGGCGATCTCGCCGAAGTGGCGCTCCACCAGCCGGGCCGCCTCGGTGACATCCAGGTCGCCGGCTACGGCCAGTACGGCGTTGCTCGGCGCGTAGTACGTCCGGAAGAAGTCGGCCGCGTCCTCGACGGTGGCGGCCTCCAGATCCTCGAACGAGCCGTACCCGTCGTGGGCGTTGGGGAAGGTGTCGAACATGACCGGCGGCAGCTTCAGCCACGGGAACCCGCCGTACGGCCGGTTGAGTACGTTGACCCGGATCTCCTGCTTCACCACGTCGATCTGGTTGAGCAGGTTCTCCTCGTTGATCCGGGGCGAGCGCATCCGGTCCGCCTCCAGGAACAGCGCCCGCTCCAGCGCGTTCGACGGCAGCATCTCGTAGTAGTCGGTGTAGTCCAGGTGCGTGGAGCCGTTGAACGTACCCCCGGAGGCCTGGACGTACCGGAAGTGGGCGAG
>JBOGDG010000067.1:0-10358 GCA_050701655.1 Micromonosporaceae bacterium | reverse complement strand
GCCCGGGCCGCGCCGGACAGCCCGGGCCGCGCCGGCTCAGCAGCGCGAGGCAGCGCCGGCTCAGGTGGTGGGGAAGACGCCGATCCGGCCGTGGTACTCGTGGCCGAGCTCGTCGGTGTCGCTGCCGACCCACAGCCCGCCCGGGGTGACGAGCAGGCACTGTACGCCGACCCCACGGGTACGGGTCGGGTTCCACGACAGCGCCTTGCCGGACTCGGGATCGATCGCCCCGATGCCGACCCGCGACACCGCGCCCGGCCCAGCCTCACGGTCGCCGTCCGGGTTGTCCAGCCAGCGCTGGTGGCCGCCCACGTACACCGCGGCGCCGGTGACCGCGACCGCGAACAGGGTGTTCCCGCCGGTCTTGTTCACCCAGGTCGGCTGCTGGTCCCCGCGGCCTGAGGTCTCGAACCGCAGCGCGGCGTCACACAGCTTCTCCTCGCCGGTGAGCCGGCCGGTGGTCGCCACCACCAGGTACGAGCCGTCGGGCGCGAAGTCGACATCCCGCAGGTACGTGTCGAACCAGCGCGAACACGGCTCCCGGAACACCTCGGTGGACCAACCGGTGAGCCGCGCCGGCGAGGCCCCGATGTCGACCAGCGCGATGTGGAACCGGCGCTGTCCCGCGACTTCGCCGAAGGTGCCGTCGAACACCAGCCGTCTGCCGTCGAGGCTGGTGGCCAGATGCTCGATCCGGAGCCGCGCGGAGCCCGCCCCGGCCAGCTTCAGATCGAAGCCGCTGTCCCATTCGCCGGTACGCAGATTCAGCCGCGCCAACGCCGGCTGCGCCCGTCCCGCGATCCGGCTGAACGTACCGCCGGCGTAGAGGTAGTTGCCGGCGCGGGACAGGGTACGCACGTCGCCGCCCTCGGGCCCGTCGATCGCGGCGTACCGGGTGCCGTCGGAGAGCCGGAGCCGGACCAGCGCCGGCTGGGACTCGCCGTCGACCTGGTCGAAGTGGCCGCCGGCGTAGACGGTGCCGTTGGCGCCGGCGGCCAGCGCGCGTACCGGACCGTTCAGCCGCGGCCGGAACGACCGGACGAGCTTGCCGGTGCCCCGGTCGAACGCGAACAGGTACGACTGGACCAGGGTGCCGGAGCCGTCGGCCTCGGTGACCTGGCTGAAGTCGCCGCCGACCACGACGGTGTCGCCGGCGGCGGCGATCGCGTACACGATGCCGTTGCGTACGTGCGGCGTCCAGTCGACCGGATTGTCCGACACCACCCGGCTCTGCCGTTCCGCCGCCTGGGCGGGGAGCAGCGCGGCGGTGACCGCCGCGAGCACGAGAGCGACGGTGAGGATGCGGCGCATACTCCGGTGACCCCTTCAGCGTTGACGGTGGGCTTCCGCCTGCTCAAACGATCAAGTGGTACGTTTCGTCACGCTTTTTGAGGAAATACCCAGGCTTTCGGCTACGTGTTGATCATGAAGTTCGCGGCGCGTACCAGGTAGTCCCAGAGTGGCGCTTCCAGTTCGTCGGGCAGCTCGAGGCTGTCCACCGCCCGCCGCATGTGGCCCAGCCACGCGTCACGCTCGGCCGCCCCGATCCGGAACGGCGCGTGGCGCATCCGCAGCCGGGGGTGGCCACGCTCGTCGGAGTACGTACGAGGGCCACCCCAGTACTGCTCCAGAAACATCCTGAGCCGCTCCGCCGCCGGGCCCAGATCCTCCTCCGGATACAGCGGCCGGAGTACAGGATCGGTGGCGACCCCGGCGTAGAACTCATCCACCAGCTTGCCGAAGGCGGCGGCGCCGCCGACCGCGTCGTAGAACGACCCGGGATCGGGCGCCGGCTCGGCGGTCACCGGTGAGAGGGACAGTTGCGAATCCTGGTCAGCCACCCCTCAATCCTGCCAGCACCTGGCGAGTAGCCGCCGCGGGCGGGCCGTGCGATGCGCTACAGCCGGGCCGCGGTGGCGTCGTCGTCGGCCGGCGCGCCTCGCCCGCTGCGGCGGCGTACCCCCTGATGGGCGGGGTCGACCCGGGACTGCTGCTGTTTTCCCGGCCCGGATCGGGGCGTCGGCTCGGGCTCCTTGCCGGATCCCTGGTTGAGCGCCGTGACCCGCTCGATCTGGGCGTCGATCACCTGCTGCTGCGGCCAGTTTCGCGCCGCGAGAGCGATCAGCAACAGCCCGCCGACCCCCCAGGCGCCGACCACGAGCGGCACCGAGAGCTGCTCGGCGATCACCCCGGCGAGCAGTACGGCGGTGGCGTGCAGCACCTGGATCCCGCCCTGCATGATCCCGAACGCCCGCGCCCGGTACGCGTTCGGCAGCACCTGTACGAACAGCCCGTTCAACGGCATCAGTACGGCGTTGCCGAACCCCGCCAGAGCGCCGATCACCAGCACCACCACGAACGGCGGATCCAGCAGCGCGAAGCCCAGCGCGAACGGGGTCAGCATCGCCAGCGGCCGGATCAGCTTCAACCGGGCGCTGGGCGCCAGCATCCGTCCCACGATCAGGGCGCCGATCACGTACCCCAACGGCAGCGAGGCCATCAGCAGACCGGCGCGCCAGGCGCCGCCGCCCAGATCGGCCGACCACGCGGCGGCCAGCCCCTCGGGCACGATCACCACGCTGACCAGCGCGAACACCAGGAACGCGATGGAGCGCATCACCCGGTCGCCGAACACCAGCCGGAACCCCTCGGCGGTCTCCCGCAGCAGGTGACTGCGGTGCGCCTCGGTCATCGCCGACGGACGCGGCCGTACGCCGCGCCAGATCAGCAGCGCGGAGAGCGCGAAGGTGACCGAGTCGACCAGCAGCGCCGCGCGGGGGCTGACCAGCGCGGCGAAGGTGCCACCGAGGGCGTACCCGCCGACCTGGGCGGCCTGGGCGACCATCGCCTGCACCGACAGGCCGACCACGTACCGGTCGCCGGTGAGGATCAGCGGCAGGATCGCCGAGCGCGCCGACTGGGCCGGTGGCGTCATCAGCGAGGAGACGAACAACAGCCCGAGCAGCATCCCCAGCGGCATCCCGGGGATGGCGAGGGTGGCGACCAGCACCATCCGCACCAGGTCGCAGGAGATCATGACCCGGCGGTACGGGTACCGCTCGGCGAGCGCCGCGAGCACCGGCCCGCCGGCCACCCACGGCAGATAGCTGATCGCGAACGCGGCCGCCGACAACCAGACCTGGCCGGTGTCCTGGAAGATCAGGAAGGTGATCGCGACCCGGGAGAAGTAGTCACCGACCCACGACAGTGTGCTGGCGCCGAAGACCGCACGGTACTCGCCGATCGCGAACACTTCGCGGAAGCTGGCCGGTCGGTCGGCCAGCTCCGGTGCGGCGGCGCCGCCGGGATCGGCCTCCGCTGCCGCGTCGTCGGCTCCCCGTGAGCCAGGCGGCTTCGTCGACAACTGCGGTCCTTCCGGGTTCAGTTCACAACACTCTGGCGTTCGGCGCACACAGGCTGTTCAGGTCGAGTCTGCCCGATCGGTGGACATATTGGTAGGCCGAACGGGCCACATTGAGCCTAACTGGCGGTAACTCGACAGCCCACCCAGGGTGGTACGCGGAGGGCGAGGGTAAACCCGCCGGATCGCTCGGCTTTCGGGGTCGGAGACGCGGGTCAGTCCGACCCACTCGCCGGGTCGTCCGGTGGGCGTACGTACACCCGCGCGTTGGCCAGCCGGGCGGTGATGCCGGCCCCGTTCAGCGCGTCGATCACCCGGCGCCGGAGCTGACGACCCACCTCCCACTGGGCATCTGCCACGGTCCGTACCACTACGCGTACTACTGGACCGTCCGGAGTCATCTCTTCCACGCCCCAGATCTCCGGTGGCTCCATCAGCTGTGTGGAGATCGACGGCTCGGCGGCGGTCTCGGTCGCGGCGGTACGGATCACCTCGGTGGCGTCGTCGACCGGCGTACCGAACCCGATCGGTACGTCGATCACGACCCGCGCCCAGCCCTGGCTCTTGTTGCCGACCCGGATCACCTCGCCGTTGCGGACGTACCAGACCACCCCTCGAATGTCACGCACTGTAGTCACGCGCAGCCCAACCGCCTCGACGGTGCCGCTGGCTTCGCCCAGGTCGACGGTGTCGCCGACGCCGTACTGGTCTTCGACGATCATGAAGATCCCGGAGATCACGTCGCGTACCAGATACTGCGCGCCGAAGCCGATCGCGACGCCCGCGATTCCGGCGCTGGCCAGCAGCGGCGCCAGGTCGAAGTCCAGCTCCGCAAGGATCAGCAGCACCGCGACCGCGAAGATCATGATCGAGGCCACGTTGCGCAGCAGCGAGCCGATCGTCTGCGCGCGTTGCTGGCGCCGCTCCGAGAGCAGCCCGGTGGCCTCGGCGAACACCGGCGCGCGTTCCTTGAGCGGCCGCAGCACCGTCGGGGTGCCGCCGCTGGTGCTGCGTACCAGGCGCCGGATGGCCCGGTGCGCCAGCCAGCGGGCGATAAGCGCCAACACGATGATTAGCAGGATCCGCAGCGGCGTGATCACCAGCCAGCTGGTGGCGTCGATCACGAGCTTCGAACTGGGCAGCAGGTCGGGCAGGTTCACGGCACCTTCGTACCGCATCGGTGGTGCGGTCACACGTCGGGGCTGGTAGTGCGCGGCGGCACGGCGTCACCCGCGGGTGCCCACAATTCGGTTACAAATAGTGCAAAGATGCGGTGGCGCCATTTAGTTCTCGCATTTGGGGGCACAGTCGGGGACTATTGGCGCGGACGGAGGTGGACGATGGCTGGCACGCGGACCCGCAACGGCCGTGCTGCGCTGGTACTCAACGCGACGTACGAGCCGCTGTGCGTGGTGTCCCAGCGGCGTGCCGCGGTGCTCGTGCTCACCTCCCGTGCCGTCTGCGTCTCCGACGGCGACGGCTTCCTGCACAGCGAACGCCAGGTGCTCCCGATCCCCTCGGTGGTACGCCTCAACCGGTACGTCCGGGTGCCGTACCGCGCCCACGTCGGGCTGACCCGGCGCGCGATCTTCGCCCGCGACCGGTGGCGCTGCGCGTACTGCGAGGGGCCCGCCGAGACCGTCGACCATGTGATGCCGCGTAGCCGCGGCGGGGAGCACATATGGGAGAACGTGGTCGCCGCGTGCGCACGCTGCAACCACGTGAAAGGGAACCGGACGCCAGCCGAGCTCGGTTGGCGTTTGCATGACAGCCCCGCCGCTCCGAGAGGTGCGGCGTGGCGCATTTTAGGGCACCGTACGCCCGATCCCCGCTGGCTCGACTGGCTCGGTTGGCAAGGCGGACTCGCCGCCGAAGCCACGGCCTAGGTGACGCGGCTTCGCTCGGCGGGGAAGTCCAGGTGGGATTTGGTGTCGAGGATGCGTTTCAGGGTGGCCAGGCCGTCGTACACCTCGGTGTAGGTGGTGTAGATCGGCGCGAAACCCAACCGCAGCCGGTCCGGGGTACGAAAATCCGGCACCACGCCGTCGGCGATCAGCGCCTGGCACAGCTGCCACGCCTCGGGGTGGTGCAGCGTGACATGGCAGCCGCGGCGCGCCGGATCCCTGGGTGACGCGAGCCTGATCCCGTGCTCGGCGAGCCAGGCGTCGGCCAGCTCGACGGCGTACGTGGTGAGCGCCCGGCCCTTGGCGTAGCTCCGCTCGATCCCCGCCTCGCCGGTGAGCCGGGCGCCGTGCAGCACCGCGTGGCAGCCCAGCACCGAGGGGGTGCCGACGGTGAACCGCTCGATGCTCTCCACCGGCCGGTACGCCGCGCCCATCTCGAACTGGTCGGACTGGCCGAACCAGCCCCAGATCGGCTGCCGCAGCTGTTTCTGCAGGTCACGGCGTACGTACAGGAAGGCGGGCGCGCCGGGGCCGGCGTTGAGGTACTTGTACGTGCACCCGACCGCGAGGTCCACTCCCGCGTCGGTGAGCGGCACCGGCACCGCGCCGGCGGAGTGGCACAGGTCCCACAGCATCAGCGCCCCGGCCCGGTGCGCGACCTCCGTCACCGCCGCCAGGTCGGCGATCGCCCCCGATCGGTACGCCACGTGCGACAGACACACCAGCGCGGTGTCCTCGCCGACCGCCGCCGCGACCGCGTCCGGGTCGATGCCGGCGTCGATGTCGGTGCGGATCACCCGCAGCTCGGCGCCGGCGGTCTCCGCCAGCCCCTGCAACACGTACGCGTCGGTGGGGAAGTTGTCGTCGTCGGTGACGATCACGGACCGTCCCGGGCGGGCGGCCAGCGCGGCGGCGGCGAGCTTGTAGAGGTTGACGCTGGTGGAGTCGGAGACGATCACCTCGCCCGGCTCGGCCTGCACCACGCCGCCGGCGATCGCGTCGCCGGCCTGCCCGGCCAGCTCCATCCAGTGGCTCCAGCCCCGGATCAGCTCACCGCCCCATTCGGCCTCGACCGCGCGCCGCAGCGCGTCGCGGGTGGCGACCGGCAGCCGCCCCAGTGAGTTGCCGTCCAGGTAGGTCAGCTCCGGATCGGTGATCACGAAGCGCTCCCGGAATCTCCGTAGCGGATCCGCGGCGTCGCGGCTCACCGCACCGTCGCGGCTGGGGAGGGCGCCGGGGCCGGTGCGCCCGTCGCGGCTGGTGGGGGCGGGCGTTGCCGCTTCGTCGCGGCCGGTGGAGTCGGGCACGACGCTATCCTGCCACCCGACCCGGGGCCGCCCCCCAGCGCTCGCCGGCGGGCGTGCTCCGCTACCGTGAACCACGATCAGGTCCACCCCTGGGCCACTGAGGGGCGTTGAGCTTGCGATGTCGATTCTGGAGACTCTGACGGTGTACGCCGGCGTACCCGCGGCGGTGTTCGCGGTGATCGCCGGCCTGGTGTATCTGTCCAGTGTCCGGCCCGCGCGGCGGTACCGTCCCGGCCGGCCGTACGAGTTCACACCGGTGTGGTTCCTGTCCACGCCCGGCCGCCTGACCGGCTCCGACGAGCCCGTGGCGATCGAAGCCCCCGGGACGGGTGCGGCGGAGGTCGCCCCGACGGCAAAGGGAGGTGCCCGTGGCAGCTGGTGAGATCGCGGTGAGTCAGCCGGTGGCGGCGCGCCGCGCCGAGCTCGAACCCGAGACCGCGGCGGCGGGCAGGGCGCACCCGGACGTACTGGACGGGCCGTTCACCACGCGGCAGCTGTTGCGCATCGACGAGGCGCTGCTGGCCGCCGACAGTGAGACCGGCCTGACCTTCAGCGTGTACGTGGGTCCGCTCACCGAGCCCACCCGGGAGTACGCGGAGCAGCTGCACGATCAGCTCGCCGAGCCCGACGACGCGGTGCTGCTGGCGATCTCGCCGAACCAGCGGGTGCTGGAGATCGTCACCGGCGAGCGGGCCACCAAGCGGCTGCCCCGCCAGGTGTGCGCGCTCGCGGCGCTGTCGATGACGGCGTCCTTCGGCGGCGGGGATCTGGCCGGTGGGATCGTCACCGGGCTGCGGATGCTCACCGACCAGGCGAGCCGCTGATTCCGGCCCCGCTGACACGCCGGGCGCGTGCGATCCGCACGACGGCTCGGGTGAGCTGTGGCCTTATGGCGACAGCTTCCGGCATTTAGGATCACCAGCACGAGCACTCGGCCGAAGGGGTGGCGTGTGGAGCGTCCCAGTTGGGCACCCGGCGACATCGACCTGGACCGGCCCAGCGTGGCCCGGGTCTACGACTACTACCTGGGCGGATCGCACAACTTCGCCGTCGACCGGGAGTTAGGCCAGCGGGTGGTGGAGACCTTCCCGCTGCTGCCGATGATCCTGCAGGAGAATCGGGCGTTCCTGCGCCGCGCCGTACGGTTCTGTGTCGAGTCCGGGGTGAAGCAGCTCCTCGACATCGGCTCCGGGATCCCCACCGTCGGCAACGTCCACGAGGTGGCGCAGCGGGCCGACTCCGGCGCCACCGTGGTGTACGCCGACATCGACCCGGTCGCGGTGGCGCACAGCCGCGCGATCCTCGAGGCCGACGAGCTGACCTCCGTGATCCAGGCCGACGTACGCCGGCCCGAGGAGCTGTTGGCGCACCCCGAGCTGCGGAGCATGCTCGATTTCGGGCAGCCGGTCGCCGTACTGCTGGTGTCGCTGTTGCATTTCTTCACCGACGACGACGAGGTACGGCAGATCCTCGCCACCCTGCGGGCATCGCTGGCGCCGGGCAGCATGCTCGCGATCTCCCATGCCAGCGGTGACTATCTGCCGCAGAACGGACGCGAAGCCGCCGAGCACTACGCCCGCGCCGGGATGCCGATGCGGTTCCGCAGCAAGGCCGAGATCGAGGAGCTCTTCGACGGCTTCGAGCTGGTGGAGCCCGGAGTGGCGCTGTTCTCGCTGTGGCGGCCGGACTCGCCGGACGACATCGCCGAGGACCCGGAGAAGCTGTCTGGCTACGCGGCGGTCGGTCGGGTGCCATGACCAGGACCCACGCGGATCTGTCCAGCAGCCCGGCATGGGCGGCGCTGGGCAATACCCGCAGGCGGTTCGCGCAGGCCTGGGCGCGCGCGGTGGTCGGCACCAGCTATATCCCGATGACCGCCTCGGAGCTGCGGGAGTTCCTCGGCGGGCTGGCGGACCGGCTCGCCGAGGCGCTGCTGGCCGAGCCGTTCAGCGATCAGCCGGGGTACGAGATCGGCCGGGCCCTGGTGGCGGCGCACTTCACCAGCCCTGTGACGCTCGGCGAGACGATCGGGGTGCTGGGCAGCCGGTTCGTGGCCGGGCTGGAGTCCCCGGTGCCGGGCGAGGCGGTCGGCCCGGATCTGGCGCTGCGGCTCTCCGCGCTGCAGGGCGCGGTCGCGGCCGGGTACGCCGAGGCGCTGCGCGACCGTACGCTCTCCGAGCAGGAGCAGATCCGGATGGCGGTGACCACCGCCCGCGAGGAGGCACAGCAGGCGTTGCGCGCCAGCGAGGCGCGGTTCCGGGCGGTGTTCGCCGACGCCGCGTTCGGGATGTGCATCTCCGACGTCGACGGCTACATCATCGACGTCAACGACGCCCTCGTCGAGCTGCTCGGATACAGCGCCGACGAGATGGTCGGGATGCACGTACTCGAGTTCCGCGACGACACCGACCCGCCCGGCTCGGCGGAGCTGCACGCCGAGATGGTGGCGGGCCAGCGTGACTATGTGCAGTTCGCGAAGCGGTTCCTCCGCAACGACGGGCGGCCGGTGTGGACCCGGATGACCTCCTCGCTGATCCGCGACGACACGGGTGCGCCGCGGTTCCTGGTCGCCATGTTCGAAGACGTCACCGAGCAGTACGCCCTGGAGGCGCGGCTGCGGCACCAGGCCACCCACGACCCGCTGACCCAGCTGCCGAACCGTACGTTGTTCTTCGACGAGCTCAACCGGGCGCTCGCCGACGGCGGGGACCGGATCGGGCTGTGTTACCTGGACCTCGACGGATTCAAGGTGGTCAACGACAGCCTGGGCCACGACGTCGGGGACGAGCTGCTGGTGGCGGTCGCCGACCGGCTCAACCGGTGCGTCGCGCGCGGCGGGCATCTGATCGCCCGGATGGGCGGCGACGAGTTCGTGGTGCTGGTCGAGCGCCCCGCCGGCACCCGGGCGGTGATGGCGGTGGCCGACGCGGCGCTGGCCGCCTTCGAGACCCCGATCGCGATCGGCGGCCACCAGCTGACCGTGACGGCGAGCGTCGGGGTGGTGGAGCGGCCGGTCGAGTCGAGCACCGCCGGTGAGCTGATGAAGGCCGCCGACATCACGCTGTACTGGGCGAAGTCCGACGGCGGCAACCGGTGGGCGCTCTACGACGCCGAACGCAACGCCCGTGACGTCGCCCGGTACACGTTGTCGGCCACCTTGCCGGCGGCGCTGGAACGGGGCGAGTTCTACCTCGACTACCAGCCGTTGGTGAGCCTGGCGGATCGCTCCGTACAGGGGATCGAGGCGCTGGTGCGGTGGCGGCACCCGCAGCACGGGCTGATCCCGCCGAGCCGCTTCATCGGGTTGGCGGAGGAGACCGGCCTGATCGTGGCGCTGGGGCGTTGGGTGCTCGAAGAGGCCTGCCAGCAGGCCTATGCCTGGCGCGGCACGTCCGCTGATCCGCCGGTCATGAGCGTCAATCTGGCGGTACGCCAGCTCCGCGACCGCGGTCTGGTAGGTGACGTGAAGCGGATCCTCGCCGAGACCGGCCTGCCCCCGGAGGCGCTCCAGCTGGAGCTCACCGAAAGCGCCGTGATGGGCAGCCCGGGCGAGCCGCTGGACGCGCTGTGCGCACTGTCGGACATGGGGATCCGGATCGCGATCGACGACTTCGGCACCGGCTACTCCAACCTGGCGTACCTGCGGAAGCTGCCGCTGCACACCTTGAAGATCGCGGGATCGTTCGTGGCCGGGCTGACCGCCGGGTCGGATCCGGCGGACGAGCAGATCGTCGCGACCCTGGTCGAGCTGGCGCACAGCCTGGGGCTCGCCGTCAACGCGGAAGG
>JBOGDG010000066.1:0-10408 GCA_050701655.1 Micromonosporaceae bacterium | reverse complement strand
GGGGAGTCGGCTCCGCGAGCGTCCGGCTGGCCGACGGCGTCACGGTGGCGGCGCTCGCCGTCGTCAACGCCGCCGGCTCGCCGGTCGACCCCACCACCGGAGAGCTGTACGCCACCCGGTACGGCTTGCCGGGCGAGTTCCCGATACGCGCGCCCGACCCCGCCGAGCTGGCGGCGTGGCCGGGCCCGCTGGGAGAGCTGCCGCCGGGTGGGCCGTTCAACACCGTGATCGGGGTGCTGGCGACCGACGCCGCGCTGACCAAGGCGCAGTGCTCCCGGCTCGCGGGCGCGGGACACGACGGTCTGGCGCGCGCCGTACGCCCGGCCCACAGCATGACCGACGGCGACACCATCTTCGGCTTCGCTACCGTAGGGCGGGCTGCCGGCGGCGGGTCGGCCGACGGCGGCGGGGCTGGCGGCAGTCCGCTGGAGCTGGCGGGGTTGAACGCGGTGCTGGCTGCGGCGGCGGACTGCTTCACCCGGGCGGTCGGCCATGCGATGCTCGCCGCGACCGGGCGGGAGGGTGCCGCGTCGTACGCCGAGACCTTTCCGAGCGCGGTACACCTCTAGTTTCCGGTGAGGCACGCCGGACCCGCCGCCCACCGGGACGGTGCCGGCGGCTATTCTGCGACCGATGTGTGGCCGGCCCGTGAGGTGCCGGCCGTCGTGCGGCAGCCGGCGATCGGTCGGCTGCCGGCTCGCACCAGGAGGTAGGGCATGAGCGAGCGCAGCGAGCGATCGGCTAGCGGGGTGCAGGTCGCACCGAAGCCGATCGTGACGCGGCCATGGCCGGTGCGCCGGCCGATCAAAGGCTCGGCGTTCGCCCGGCTGCTGCGCACCACGGACGCGAAGCAGATCGGGATCATGTACCTGGTCACGTCGTTCGTCTTCTTCATGATCGGCGGTGCGCTGGCGCTGCTGATGCGCGCCGAGCTGGCCCGGCCGGGGATGCAGTTCCTCTCGCCCGAGCAGTACAACCAGGCGTTCACGATGCACGGCACGATCATGCTGCTGCTGTTCGCGACGCCGGTGCTGTTCGCCTTCGCCAACTTCATCGTGCCGCTGCAGATCGGCGCGCCGGACGTGAGCTTCCCGCGGCTGAACTCCTTCGCGTACTGGCTGTACGCGCTCGGCGGCACCATGGTGGTCGCCGGCTTCGTGACTCCGGGCGGCGCGGCGGACTTCGGCTGGTTCGCGTACACCCCGCTGTCCAGCGTGATCCACTCGCCCGGCGTGGGCGCTGACCTGTGGATCGTCGGGCTGTTGATCTCCGGTCTCGGCACCATCCTGGGCGGCGTCAACATGGCCACCACGGTGCTGACGCTGCGCGCGCCGGGGATGACGATGTTCCGGATGCCCATCTTCACCTGGTGCATCCTGATCACCAGCCTGCTGGTGCTGATGGTGTTCCCGATCCTGGCCGCCGCGCTCTGCGCGTTGATCGCCGACCGGCAGCTCGGGGCGCACGTCTTCGACTCCGCCACCGGCGGGGCGATGCTCTGGCAACACCTGTTCTGGTTCTTCGGGCATCCCGAGGTGTATATCGTCGCGTTGCCGTTCTTCGGCATCATCTCCGAGGTCGTCCCGGTGTTCAGCCGCAAGCCGCTGTTCGGCTACAAGACGATGGTCTCGGCGATCATCGGCATCGCGGCGCTGTCGATGACGGTGTGGGCGCACCACATGTTCGCCACCGGCCAGGTGCTACTGCCGTTCTTCTCGTTCCTGTCGTTCGTGATCGCGGTGCCGACGGGGATCAAGTTCTTCAACTGGATCGGCACGATGTGGCGGGGGCAGCTCACGTTCGAGTCGCCGATGCTGTTCGCGATCGGGTTCCTGACCACATTCCTGTTCGGTGGTCTGTCCGGGGTGCTGCTCGCCTCGCCGCCGATCGACTTCCACGTCTCGGACACGTACTTCGTGGTGGCGCACTTCCACTACGTACTGTTCGGCACCATCGTGTACGCGGTGTACGCCGGCGTGTACTTCTGGTTCCCGAAGATGACCGGCCGGATGCTCGACGAGCGGCTCGGCAAGCTGCACTTCTGGCTGACCACCATCGGCTTCCATATGACGTTCCTGGTGCAGCACTGGCTGGGCACCATGGGCATGCCCCGCCGGTACGCCGACTACCTGCCCGGCGACGGCTTCACCGAGCTGAACACGATCTCGACGATCGGTTCGTTCCTCACCGGCATCTCGACGCTGCCGTTCCTGTGGAATGTGTGGAAGTCGTACCGGGCCGGCCGTACGGTCGACGTGGACGACCCGTGGGGTTACGGCGCCTCGTTGGAGTGGGCCACCTCGTGTCCGCCGCCGCTGCGCAACTTCAACTCGATGCCGCGGATCCGTAGCGAGCGCCCCGCGTTCGACCTGAAGTTCCCGCACCTGGCCCCCGGCGCCTCGCTGGACGCGCCCCCCGAGGGCGGCGCCAAGCCAGCCTCCCTGGACTCCGCCGGCGGCGCCTCCTTCCCCGTCGAAGGCGCCCCACCCGAAGCCGTCAAGGACCACACCCCCCACCCCGACCCCAGCTAACCCCGCACCTGCCCGCACGCGGCCGCCCGCACGTCCGGCCCACCACCGCTGCTTGCCCTGCCGACTTGGTGTGGCAAATGGTCGTTCCAAACCGTGCAAATCGGATGCGCTAGCGACACTGTGCCCCACCAAGTCGGGGTGCGGCTGTGGACAAGTGGCGGGGGTGGTGGCGTAACTGGGTGGGTGGGGGGAGGGTGGCGGCGTGAACGGGGAGTTGGTGCCGCGGCTGCGACGTGACCTCATGCGCGACGGAATGACGGTGGGGAAGGTCCGTTGGCTCGGCCGTACCGGCCGGTGGAGGCGATTGCGGCACGCCGTGTACGTCGACGGTGCACAGGCCAGCGACGACCAGGCGCACGATCAGCTTCTCCAGGCATCCGCGGCAGCGTTGCGTCTCGCCGGCAATGCCGTGCTGAGCCATGAGTCAGCGGCGACCTGGTGGCGGCTGCCGACGCTCGGCCGTGGATCCGAGACCGTGCACCTGACGCGCGAGCGGCGTGGGCAGGGCGCCACCAGCGCGTACCCCGACATGGTCGTGCACCACGCCCGCCTACCAGAGGGGCACGTGGTCGAGCGCAACGGGCTGCGCGTGACCACGGTGGCGCGTACCGTCGCCGATCTGGCCCGGTCGCGAGGCTTCCGGCCGGGCGTGATCGCGGCTGATGCAGCCTTACGACGAGAGCTGTGTACCCGCGATGACCTCGCGGCCGTGTGTCGCGACTGCCGTCGGTGGCCCGGCGTGCGGGTCGCGAAACGGGTGGCGACGTTTGCCGACCCGTCTGCGGAGAGCGCCCTGGAATCGTTGTCGCGTGCCGCGTTGCACGAGCACGGGGTGCCGCCTCCGGAGCCGCAAGCCTGGATCACCGACTACGACCGTGTCGACTTCCTGTGGCGACGCGAACGCGTGATCGGTGAGGCCGACGGCCTCGGCAAGTACGTCAACCCCGACGTACTCCGCCGTGAAAAGGAGCGGAAGGAGATCCTGGAGCGCCTCGGCTATGCGGTCGTCCGCTGGACCTGGAACGAGATCCACCGTCGCCCCGACGCCGTCGCGCATCTGGTCCTCTCGGCACTGTCCCGTCGCCGGTAACCCGCTCACTTGGTGGGGCAAACGGTCGTTGCAAACTTCCCAAATAGGACACTCCACGACACTTTGCCCCACCAAGTGAGCCGGGACGGCTGCTCGCGCGCTAGCCGTCGGTGGGGGAGGTCCAGCGGAAGGTGCGGAGGCAGAGCAGCAGGCCGATCACGACCCAGGCGCTCAGGACAAGCGCGATGCGGTCCAGCTCCCAGGAGCCGGCGGCCTCGTGGGGGGCGTACGAGTCGGGCAGGAACACCGCGCGCATCCCCTGCGTCATCCACTTCAGCGGGAATACCGCCGCGATCTGCTGCATCCAGCTCGGCAGCGAGGTGAACAGGAAGAACACGCCGGAGATGAACTGCAGGGCGAGCGCCACCGGGGTGACCACCGCGGGTGCCCGCTTGCCCTCGCGGGGGATCGAGGAGAACGCGATGCCGCACAGCGTGCAGGCCGCGATCCCGAGCACGCTCACCCAGGCGAACGTCAGCCACCGGTCCAGCGTGGTCGGCAGCGTCACGCCGAAGAAGACCACGGCGACCACCAGCAGCAGCGCGGTCTCCAGCATCCCGGTGACCGTCACCATGACGACCTTCCCGAGGAAGTACGCCGACCGCGGCATCGGCGTACCGGCGAGGCGTTTCAGCACCCCGCGGTCGCGTTCGATCGGGATCTGGATGGCGAGGGTCTGGAAGCTGATCGAGAGCAGACCGGCGGCGATCATGCCCGCGACGAAGTACTGGGTGAAGGTGACGCCCTGCGCGATCGGCTGGTGGAGGATCGAGCCGAAGATCACCAGCAGCATCACCGGGAACAGGAACGAGAAGATCACCGACTCCCGGCCCCGGAAGAACTGCTTGAGCTCCAGCCGTCCCCGCAGCAGCCCCAGCCGCAGCCAGCGCACCCGCCCCGGCGCCGTCCCCGCCACGGTGTCCACCGCCGCCATCACGCTGCCTCCCCGGTGCCGGCGGCGCCGATCATGCTCAGGTACACGTCCTCGAGCGTCGGCCGGGTCACGGTCAGCCCGGGCAGCTCGCCGTACTGCGCGACCAGCTCCGCGACCGTCTTGTCGGGGGAGTCGGTGGTCAGCTCCCGCGGCCCGTCGAGGGCCTGCCAGCGTACGGTGGCGGGTCGCTGCTCCCGGCCGCCGAGCGCGATGGGCGTACCCACTTCAAGGATCTTTCCGTGGTTGATCACCGCGACCCGGTCGGCCAACGTCTCCGCCTCGTGCAGGTAGTGGGTGGTGAGCAGGATCGTGGTGCCACCCTCGGCGAGGCGGCGCATCACGTCCCAGAACTCCCGCCGCGCCTGCGGATCGAAGCCGGTGGTCGGCTCATCCAGGAACAGCAGCTCGGGACGGCCCACGATCGACAGCGCGACGTCCAGCCGCCGCCGCTGCCCGCCGGAGAGGGTCTTCGCGCGGGCGTCCCGCTTCTCGGCCAGCCCGACCCGCTCGATCACCGCGTCCGGCTGGTCCGGCCGGGGGTAGTACGCCGCGAAGTGGTGCACCACCTCGGCTACCGACAGCTCCTCGAACTCGCCGGTGGACTGCAGCACGATCCCGATCCGGGCCCGCCACTCGGCGCCCGCGTCCCGGGGGTCCACGCCCAGCACCGAGACCGCGCCGTCGTCGCGCCGCCGGAAGCCCTCCAGGATCTCTACCGTGGTGGTCTTCCCCGCACCGTTCGGTCCCAGCAGCGAGAACACCTCGCCCCGGGAGACCTCCAGGTCGATCCCGTCGACGGCGACAGTGCCCCGGTACGCCTTCCGCAGCCCGCGTACCGAAATGGCGGAGTCAGCCGCAGCCCCGGAGTCAGTCATGAGCTCTAGCGTGCCGGACCCGCCCGCCGGCCTCGTCAACGGGTCCCCCGAAGCGGCTCCCGGAAACCGCCCGTCACGGAGTGGCGGGGAACTCGACGCCCGCCTCGCGCAGGTCGGTGAGGGCGGTGGCGACAGTCCCGGGGGCGACGCCGGCGGTGTAGTTGAGCAGCACGCGGGTGGTGAAGCCTTCCCGTACGGCGTCCAGCGCGGTGGCCCGTACGCAGTAGTCGGTCGCGATGCCGACCACGTCCACGTCGGTGACATCGTGGGTACGCAGCCACTCGGCGAGCGGGGTGCCGCCGGAACGGCCCTCGAAGCCGGAGTACGCGGCGGCGTACTCGCCCTTGTCGAAGATCGCCTCCATCCGGGACGCGTCCAGCGCCGGGTGCAGCTCGACGCCCTGGGTGCCGACCACGCAGTGCGCCGGCCAGGACCGTACGAAGTCGGGCTGCTCGCTGAAGTGGTCACCGGGGTCGACGTGGTGGTCGCGGGTGGCGACCACGTGGTCCCACGGCGGGTCGGAGCCGTACAGCAGCTCCGTGATGCCGGCGGCGACCGCGGCGCCGCCCGTCACCGCGAGCGAGCCGCCCTCGCAGAAGTCCCGCTGCACGTCCACAACGACAAGTGCCCTACTCATCCCGTACCCCCAAGGTGTGTCACCGGCACCGCCGGGTCGCCTTCGGAGAGCTTCAACCCCTCCCACGGTATCGAGGTCAGCCCCTGTCGCAGCAGCTCACGGCCGTCGGTCAGCTCCGGTACGCCGACCGGCTCGCCGCCGGTGACGAAGCGCCGCTGCAGCAGCCGGTCGCCCGGACGAGCGTCCGGTACGCCCTGCGAGACCACCACCTCCTCGGTGGCGGTGCCGGTCAGCTTGTGGCGGCGTACGGCGGTCTTCCGGCCGCCCCGGGTGGCCTTGTGCTCGCTGCGTTTCACCACCGGCTTGCCCTCCACCTCGACCAGCTTGTAGACCAGCTGTGCGGTGGGCACCCCGGACCCGGTGACGACGGCGGTGCCGGCGCCGTAGAAGTCGACCGGCTCGGCGGCGAGCGCGGCGATGGCGTACTCGTCGAGATCCCCGGAGACGACGATCTTGGTGTCGTGGGCGCCGAGCGAGTCGAGCAGCTCGCGGGACTGCCGGGCCAGCACCGACAGGTCACCGGAGTCGATCCGGATGGCGCGCAGCTTCGGCCCCGCCACCGCGATCGCGTTGCGGATCCCCTGGCTGATGTCGTACGTGTCGACCAGCAGGGTGGTCTCCGTGCCCAGTGCGGCGATCTGCCCCGCGAACGCGTCTGCCTCCGCATCGTGCAGCAGGGTGTACGCGTGCGCCGCGGTGCCCGCCGTCGGGATCCCGTACCGGCGCCCCGCCTCCAGGTTGGAGGTGGACGCGAAGCCGGCCAGGTACGCCGCCCGCGCGCACGCCACCGCCGCCTCCTCGTGGGTACGCCGGCCTCCCATCTCGATGATCGCCCGGCCCTTCGCCGCGGTCACCATCCGCGCTGCCGCCGACGCGATCGCGCTGTCGTGGTTCAGCACCGAGAGCACCAGCGTCTCCAGCAGTACGGCTTCGGCGAACGTGCCGGTCACGGTCAGGATCGGGGAGCCGGGGAAGTACAGCTCACCTTCGGCGTACCCGTCGATGTCGCCGCTGAACCGGTAGTCGGCGAGCCAGTCCGCGGTGGCCCGGTCGACGACCCCGGTGCCGGTGAGGAAGGCCAGCTCGTCCTCCCCGAACCGGAACCGGCTGATCGACTCCACCAGCCGTGCGGTGCCGCAGACCACGCCGTACCGGCGGCCGTGCTGCAGCCGGCGCGCGAACACCTCGAACACGCAGCGGCGGTCCGCGGTGCCGTCCTTCAGCGCCGCCGACAACATGGTCAGCTCGTAATGGTCGGTCGCCAGTGCGGTGCTGCCCCACGTCGCGCTGCTGGTCATGGACAGAGCCTATGGCGTACCGGCGGTGGAGGTTCTTCCAGAGTTATCCAGCGATGCCGGCTTCAACGCTGGTGCCGTCCTCCCCGCCGGGGGGAAGACCTGGCTGATGCGCGGCGACCTGCGCGAACGTACGCTCACCGCGGCACGGCGCAACGTGGAGTGCCCGTCGTTGTCGCCGGACGGCGAGCGGATCGCGTACAAGAAGCGGGTTGGTGAACGGCGCGGCTGCACGTACTGGAGCTGGCGGGCGGCGCGGACGTGGCGCTGGCGGAGACCGCCCACGTCGACGACCAGCCGGCCTGGCTGGACAACGCCACGGTCGGGTACGCCAGGCCGGATCACGGAAAGCCCGCGGTGTACGCGGTCCCGGCCGACGGTACGGGCAGCCCCGGTTCATCGGCGTGGTCAGGGCGGCCGACACCCTGGTCTGGGCGGAGAGCCGCGGCACCGGCGGCGCGCTGTGGCGCCTGGAGCTGCCCGGCGGTGAGCCGGTACGGATCACCACCGACACCGGCCCGGTCGTCAGCCTGGAGTCCCGGTACGACCTGGTGGTCGACGCCGGGCGGGTGTGGTGGACGGCGCGGCCGCCCGCCGGGAAGCGCACCCAGATCCGTTCGGTGGCGCTGGAAGGCGGCGCGGTCGCCGTCGACGAGCGGGCCGGGGAATGGTCGCTGGCGGCGTGGCCGACGCTGTCCGACGCCGCGGTCGAGGCGCCGGCGGCACCGAGCTGATCGACCCCGCCAGCGGCGAGCGGATCGCCGTACCGGCCGAGGCGAACGAGCTGGTCGACTGCTCGGCGCGGTGGTGCCGGGTACGGGTGCTGCGGTCGCGCGGCGTCCTGTGGCAGGACGTGATGCGCCCCGACGGCAGCAACCGGCGCCGGGTGGTCACCGGTGGCGAGACCGAGCCGGCGGTGTACGACGTCGCGGTGCGCGGCCGGTACGAGCTGCTGGCCACCCCGATGGGCTCCGGCTCGACCCTGGTGGCGTACGACGCGGTGAAGCGCCGCCAGATCAAGCTCGCCGACGGCGCCGGCACCGTGCTCTGCCGGGGCAGCTACGCATGGTGGTCGTCGGGCACCAACGACGCGCTGAGCTGGCACGTGACGGACCTGACGGCACTCTGACAGTGGCGCGGTCAGCTGGGCGACCGTGGCGCGCGCGGGGTGGAGAAAGCTCGCTAGGCTGGAACACTATGACCGGGACACAGACAGGGACGCAGGCGGCCCCTGTGGAGGTCACGGAGTTCGACGAGTCGTTTCAGACCGACCGGCCGTGGATCACCGTGGTGCACAACGACCCGGTCAACCTGATGTCGTACGTCACCTGGGTGTTCCAGAAGTTGTTCGGATACAGCCGTCAGAAGGCCGAGAAGCTGATGCTCGACGTGCACCATAAGGGCCGCGCCGTGGTCTCTTCGGGGGTACGCGAGCGGATGGAGCACGACGCGTCCCGGCTGCACGCGTACGGGCTGTGGGCCACCATCGAGCGCTCCTGATGTCGTACCCGGGGCTGTTCCGCGCCGAGGGCGAGCTGTGCGTGACCACGCTGCGCCGCTCGGAGGTGGCGATCCTGCGGCGGGTCTTCACCGAGACCGCCACCGTGGTCGGTGACCCGCGGGGCGAGGATCCGGTGGTACGCCGGCTGTTCCCCGACGTGTACCCCGACGACCCCGAGCAGGCCCGCGAGTTCCGCCGGCTCACCGAGCAGGACCTCAGCAGCGAGAAGTCCCACCAGGTGAGCGTGGTGCTGGGCACCCTGCCGGAGCGCGGCGGTCAGCTGCGGCTGGACGCCGAGTACGCCGAGGCGTGGCTGCGCGCGCTCACCGACGCCCGGCTGGCGATCGGCGTACGGCTCGGGATCGACGACGACACCGACCTGTCCGACCAGATCGACGAGGCGGCGATGCGCGACCCGACGGGGGTACGCGCGATGCAGCTGTCGGTGTACGGCTACCTGACCTACATGCAGGAGTCGCTGGTCGAGTCGCTGATGGGCGTCGCGTCCGGGTGAGCTGAGCGTGGCTATGGTCACCGCCACAGTCACCGTCCGGGATCAGCCGGTAGCCTGTATCGCGTGCTGAGGCTTGACGGTGCCATCCGTGACGCGATCGTCGCGCACGCCCGCCGGGATCACCCGGACGAGGCGTGCGGGGTCGTGGCCGGGCCCGTCGGCTCCGACACGCCGGTGCGGTTCATCCCGATGACCAACGCGGAACGCTCTCCGACGTTCTACCGTTTCGACTCGATGGAGCAGCTGAAGGTGTGGCGTGAGATGGACGACCGGGACGAAGCGCCCGTCGTCATCTACCACTCGCACACCGCCACCGAGGCGTACCCGTCCCGCACCGACATCTCCCTCGCCAGCGAGCCCGACGCGCACTACGTGCTGGTCTCCACCCGCGACGACGAGTCCGCCGAGCTCCGCTCGTACCGGATCGTGGACGGCGCGGTCACCGAGGAGCCGGTCGAGATCGTCTCCGAGCCGGCGGTGGACCAGCACGCCGTACAGACGTACATGTTCGGCCAGACGCCGACCACCGTCGTGTACGACTGTCCAGCTGGTAGTTGACGCTGACGTCCCGGCGCCGGCCACGTGCCCGGTGACCGCTCGGCGGATCCGCGACAGAGACGTACCCCCATCGGCTTGCTTTTGATCTTGAGAAGAGAAGGTTTTCTACCATGGCTATCGAAGTGCGTATCCCCACCATCCTGCGGTCGGTCACCAAGGGCGAGAAGGCGGTGGAGGGCGCCGGCGACTCGGTCGCCGAGCTGTTCACCGACCTGGACGCCCGTTATCCGGGCCTGCGCGGTCGGCTGATCACGGAGGAAGGCGCCCTGCACCGCTTCGTCAACGTGTACGTCAACGACGAGGACGTACGGTTCACCGGCGCCCTGGACACCAAGCTGACCGACGGCGACGAGGTCACGATCCTGCCGGCGGTCGCGGGCGGTGCGCTCGGCTTCGCGGCGGCAGCCGCGCTCGGCCTGCAGGGTGCGGCGGCAGCCGCGCTCGCCGGGCAGCGGTAACCCGCGAGGGGAGAG
>JBOGDG010000065.1:0-10411 GCA_050701655.1 Micromonosporaceae bacterium | reverse complement strand
CTGCCGTACGGCGGTGCCGCGCTGGCGCACTGCGCCGGGCTCGGCGGGCCGCCGCAGCTGCGCGGGGTACGGCTGGTCGCCGCGACCGACGTCGACAACCCGTTGACCGGGATCTCCGGCGCGTCGGCGGTGTTCGGGCCGCAGAAGGGGGCGAGTCGGGAGGACGTACACCTGCTGGATGCCGCGCTGGAACGCTTCGGTGAGGTGCTCGCCGGCCTGCCGGACAGCCCACCCGATCTGCCGCAACTGCCCGGCGCCGGCGCCGCCGGCGGGATCGGCGCCGCCCTGTACGCCCTCGGCGGCACCCGGGAGTCCGGCATCGAGCTGGTGACCCGGCTCGCCGGGCTGGACGCCGCGCTCGACGACGCGGACCTGGTGGTCACCGGGGAGGGCAGCTTCGACTTCCAGTCGCTGCGCGGCAAGGTGGTGGCCGGGGTGGCCGCCGCCGCGCTGGCCCGCGGCGTGCCGTGCCTGGTGCTCGCAGGTCAGGCGTCGGTGGGCCGCCGGGAGGCCTCCGCCGCGGGGATCGCCGAGGCGTACGCCGTCGCCGAACACGTCGGCGGCGTCGAGCGGGCGCTGGCCGAGCCGTACGCCGGGCTGACCTCGCTCGCCGCACGGGTGGCCCGCCAGTGGTCCCGCAGCTGATCTTGGCAGACAAGTCCCGCAGCTGATCTCGGCGGATAATCGGACAAAGCGACCAGTCGACCATCTCACACCCGCGCGAACTCGGGTCTTTCCAGCCGGTGTGCAACCATGGGGAATGTCCCCAGGGGCGCGCGCGTTGGCCCCCGTTGAATGGACGACCAGAGACCTGGCTATCAGCTCGAGGAGCACCACGTGACCGTTCAGCAGACCGGCGAGACCGTGCAGCCGACCAGCACCGAGGCTCCCACCGGTGTCGTGCTCAGCGACGCCGCCGCCTCCAAGGTCAAGACGCTGCTGGAGCAGGAAGGCCGCGACGACCTGCGACTGCGGGTCGCGGTGCAGCCCGGTGGCTGCTCCGGCCTGCGCTACCAGCTGTTCTTCGACGAGCGTTCGCTGGATGGCGACGACGTCTCCGACTTCGGCGGCGTCGAGGTCGTGGTGGACCGGATGAGCCTGCCCTACCTCGCCGGCGCCTCGATCGACTTCGTCGACCAGATCGACAAGCAGGGCTTCACCATCGACAACCCCAACGCAGGCGGCTCCTGCGCCTGCGGAGACAGCTTCCACTGATTGAGTCGTTGACGGCCGCGTACCAGACTATGAGGTACGCGGCCGTTGTCGTGCCCGACCGGCTGGTTTCCCTACGGTCGGTACTCTGACGCCTCGTCATCGTCCATCACACCGACCAGGGACTCTCCTCATGAAGATCGCCGTGACAGGCTCGATCGCCACCGACCACCTGATGCATTTTCCGGGGAAGTTCGGTGAGCAGCTGCTCGCCGACCAGCTGGACAAGGTCTCGCTGTCGTTCCTGGTCGATGATCTGGTGGTACGCCGCGGCGGCATCGCGCCGAACATCGCGTACGGCATGGCGCAGCTCGGGCTGGGCCCGGTGCTGGTGGGGGCGGTCGGCTCCGACTTCGCCGACTACCGGTCATGGCTGGAGCGGCACGGCGTCGACTGCGAGTCGGTGCACGTCAGCGAGGTGGCGCACACGGCCCGCTTCGTCTGCACCACCGACGACGAGATGTGCCAGATCGCGTCCTTCTACGCCGGCGCCATGTCCGAGGCGCGCAACATCGAGCTGGCGCCGATCGCGCAGCGCTTCGACGGGCTGGACCTGGTGGTGATCAGCCCCAACGACCCGGAGGCGATGCTGCGCCACACCGACGAGTGCCGGCAGCGGGGGTACGCCTTCGCCGCCGACCCGTCCCAGCAGATGGCCCGGATGCCGGGCGAGGACATCCGCGCGCTGATCGACGGCGCGGCGTACCTGTTCACCAACGACTACGAAAAGGGCCTGCTGGAGTCGAAGACCGGGCTGTCCGACGCCGAGGTGCTCGACCGGGTGGGGATCCGCATCACCACGCTGGGCAAGGACGGCGTCGTGATCACCGGCAAGGAGATCGAGCCGGTACGGGTGCCGGTCGCGGCCGGTGTGATGCCGCAGGACCCGACCGGGGTGGGCGACGGCTTCCGCGCCGGTTTCCTCTCCGCGATCAGCTGGGGGCTGCCGCTGGACCGGGCCGCACAGGTCGGCAACCTGCTCGCGGCGCTGGTCCTGGAGACCGTCGGCACCCAGGAGTACGCGGTGAAGGTCGACGACTTCTGCGCTCGGCTGGGCAAGTCGTACGGCGACGCCGCGGCCGACGAGGTACGCGCCCAGCTGAGTTGAGCTCTCGTAGATCACGCCATGGTAAGGATCTAGTGAGGTAGCTCACGAAGGTACTAACGTCGGATGTGTCTTCCACCGACGGAGGTGCACCCCCATGAGTAAGCCCACAGATGGCTCGCTGCCAGCCATCTTCACCGGTCCGAGAACGCGGCGAGATGTGCTGCGCGGCTCTGGCCTGATCGTTCTCGGTTCGGCGCTGGCGGGGGCGTGCGCCACCGAGGAGGGCGGTCCACCCGCTCCGGACGGGGCCGGGGCTCCCAAGGAGGTCTTCGAGGAGCCGAGCCAGAAGCTGTCGGGTTCGCTGAAGATCCTGCTCTGGAGCCACTTCGTACCCGCGCACGACAAGTGGTTCAAGCCGTTCGCGCAACGGTGGGGCAAGCAGGTCGGCGTGAACGTCACGGTGGACCACATCGACGTGGCGCAGATCCCCACCCGGATCGCGGCCGAGATCCAGGCCGGCCAGGGACATGACCTGATCCAGTACATCGCGCCGCTGTCCCAGTTCGAGCCGAGCGTGCTGGACCTCAAGGACGTCACCGAGGAGGCCAACAAACGCTGGGGCGAGCAGTTCGACGTGTGCCGCAAGTCCAGCTTCAACCCCGCCACCGGCAAGTACTACGCGTACGCCCCGGGTTGGGTGCCGGACCCGGGCGACTACCGCCGGTCGATGTGGGAGAAGGCCGGCATGCCGGACGGTCCGGCGACCTGGGACGACCTGCTCCAGGGTGGCTCGGAGATCAAGAAGTCCCAGGGCGTGCAGCTCGGCCTCGGCATGTCCCAGGAGATCGACTCCAACATGGCCGGGCGGGCGCTGATGTGGTCCTTCGGCGCCTCCGAGCAGGACGCGAACGAGCAGGTGGTGATCAACTCGCCGGAGACGGTCGAGGCGGTCGAGTTCATGATCAAGCTCTTCAAGGGCTCCATGACCAACGAGGTGTTCAGCTGGAACGCCGCCTCCAACAACGAGGGTCTGATCGCGGGGAAGATGTCGTACATCCTGAACTCGATCTCCGCGTGGCGGACCGCCCAGGAGGCCAACCCGGCGGTCGCCGACGACATCCACTTCGCACCGGCGCTGCGGGGACCCAAGACCGCGCTCGCGGCGCAGCACGTGATGTACAACTGGATCGCCCCGAAGCACGCCACGGGCGCCGACGCGGCCAAGGAGTTCCTGCTCCACTACACCGCGAACTTCCCCTCCGCCACCTGGCACTCCAAGCTCTACGACCTCTCCGCCTGGTCGGAGCTCACCCCGAACCTCGACGCCTGGCTCAAGAAGGACCCCTTCGGCGCCAAGCCAGCCGACAAGCTCGCGTTCCTGGCCGACGCCAAGGAGTGGACCACAAACATCGGCCACCCCGGCCCGGCGAACACCGCGATGGGCGAGGTCTTCGCCACGTTCATCATTCCCAACATGTTCGCCCGGGCCGCCCGAGGTCAGGTCTCGGCGAAGCAGGCCGTGGCCGACGCCGAGGCGCAGATCAAGCCGATCTTCGACAAGTGGCGGAAACGGGGTCTGGTGGGCGGCTGAGGCCGGGGAGACGAGATGGCGGTCGTTGAGGTCAGGGACCTTCACAAGGTGTACGACGGGGGTCGGGCGCACGGCCGGGTGCACGCCATCAACGGCGTGGACCTGGCCACCGAGAAGGGGGAGTACCTCGTCCTGCTCGGGCCGTCCGGCTGCGGCAAGACCACGCTGCTGCGTACCGTCGCGGGGTTGGAGCACCCCACCAGTGGCGGGGTGTTCATCGACGGACACGACGTGACCGGGCTGCCACCGCGGGCCCGGAAGGTCGCGATGGTGTTCCAGAGCTACGCGCTCTACCCGCACAAGACCGTGCTGGGGAACATCGTGTTTCCGCTCAAGGCGGAGAAGATGCCGCCGGACAAGCGGCAGGAACGGGCCCGCTGGGCGGCGGAGCTGCTCGGCATCGCCCGGCTGCTGGACCGCAAGCCACGACAGCTCTCCGGCGGCGAGCGGCAGCGGGTGGCGCTGGCCCGGGCGCTGGTACGCCAACCGCACGTCTTCCTGCTCGACGAGCCGTTGTCGAATCTGGACGCCAAGCTGCGTGCGAGCGCCCGGGACGAGCTGAAGCGGTTCCAGCAGGACATCGGCACCACCACCATCTACGTCACCCACGACCAGGTCGAGGCGATGGGGCTGGGGGACCGGATCGCCGTGATGTACGACGGCACGGTCCGCCAACTCGGCCACCCCGTCGAGGTGTACGACGACCCCGCCGACACCTTCGTCGCGACCTTCATCGGCTCGCCGCCAATGAACCTGGTGCCGCGCGACGACGACCACCTGGTCGGGTTTCGCCCGGAGCACCTGCTGCCGGTGGAGTTCGTGGGCGCCGGCCCGGGACGGGTCGAGGTGACCGTGGAGGTGGACCGGATCGAGTACCTCTCCGGCGACCGGCACGTGTACGGCACCGCGCTGGGGCTCGGCCAGCCCACCCGGGTGGTGACCCGGCTGCCGGCGACCGTGACGGTCCCGATCGCGACGGGGGAGCGGCGCCAGTTCGCGGTCGCCGCCGACCGGCTGCGGTTCTTCGACGCCGACACCGGGGCGCGTACGGAGCCGATCCGGGTGGGATCATGACCGCGCCCGCCCGGCGGCGGCTCGCCGACTCGGAGGGTTTCCTCGCCTGGGCGATGTTGCTGCCGTCGGTGATCTACATCCTGGCGCTGGTCGGGGTGCCGTTCTTCCTCGCGATCGCGTTCAGCCTGTCGGACGTGACCGCGGGCGATCCGTCGTACGACTGGGTGGGGCTGGAGAACTTCCAGGCGATGTTCGGCGACTCGGTGTTCTGGCGTTCGGTTGGCAACACGTTCCTGTTCACAATGCTCTCGATGGTGCTGATCGTGCTGTTCGGGAAGGTGCTCGCGAACGTCCTGGTCGCCGACTTCCGCGGCAAGTGGCTGGTGCGGTTCCTGGTGCTGCTGCCGTGGACCACTCCGGTGACGCTGGGCGCGATCTCCTGGCTGTGGCTGCTCCACTCGATCTACTCGCCGATCGACTGGGCGCTGCGCCAGCTGGGGCTGCTCGGCCGGCCGGGCGCGCTGTTCGGCAACGAGTCGAACCTGTTCTGGCTGGGCGAGCCGAGTCTCGCGATGGGGTCGGTGATCGCGGTGCACGTATGGCGGCTCACCCCGCTGTCCGCGGTCATCATGATGGCGGGCCTGGTGGCGATCCCGCGCGACATCGAGGAGGCGGCCCGGGTGGACGGTGCCGGCTACTGGCGCAGGATGTTCGAGGTCACGATCCCGCTGGTGCTACCGGTCGTGGCGGTGGCGGCGCTGTTCGGCGCGATCCTGACGTTCACCGACATGGCGGTGGTCGCGGTGCTCACCCGGGGCGGGCCGACCCACTCCACCGAGGTGCTCGCCAGCTGGGCGTTCACCAAGGGCATCGGCGGCGGCGACATCGGGCAGGGCGCCGCGATCGCGCTGTTCCTGTTCCCGCTGCTGCTCGCGGCCGCGATCGCGATCCTGCGGTCGGTACGCCGGCTGGAGGTGATGTAGTGGCCGTCAGCCAGCCCACGGAGGCGCTCAGGCGCTCGTACCACCGGCGGTACGTGGCCGGCCGGATCGGCCTGTACGTGCTCGCGGTGCTCTCCGCGCTGTTCACCGCTGGGCCGTTCCTGTGGAGCCTGATCACCGCCTTCAAGCTCAACGCCGACCTGTACAACGTGGCGAACAACCCGTTCCGCTTCAACGAGCCGCTCACCGCGTCCCACCTGGTGTTCCTGTTCACCGACACCCCGTTCCTGAGCTTCGCCTGGAACACGCTGTGGGTCGGCACGCTGGTGGTGCTGATCACGCTCGCGCTGGGGCTGCCGGCGGCGTACTCCCTGGCCCGGCTGGAACGGCCATGGGCCGGGTGGTTCGCCGTGGTGATCTTCATGGTGTACCTGGTGCCTCCGACGCTGCTGTTCCTGTCGCTGTCCCGGATGGTGGTCGGGCTCGGCCTGCAGGACTCCGCCTGGTCGCTGGTGCTGGTGTACCCGACGATCACCATCCCGGTGTCGATCTGGCTGCTGGTGGGGTTCCTCAAGGGGGTCCCGAAGGACATCGAGGAGCAGGCGATGGTGGACGGCTACAGCCGGGTCGGCGCGTTCGTCCGGGCCGCGCTGCCGCTGGCCTTCCCGGGGATCGTGGCGGTGGTGGTGTTCGCGTTCGTGCTGACGGCCAGCGAGTTCATCTACGCGCTGGCGTTCGTCTCGCCGTCGGAGCAGAAGGTGATCAGCACAGGCGTGCCGACCGAGCTGATCCGCGGTGACGTGTTCTTCTGGCAGTCGCTGCAGGCCGCGACGGTGGTGGTGGCGGTGCCGATCGCGTTCGTGTTCAACCTGTTCCTGGATCGGTTCGTCGCCGGATTCACCATGGGCGCGGTGAAAGGATGAGGCTCGTACCGCTGGGACCCCGGGCCGGCTGAGCCCCGCAAGGTCGAGTAATCTGCGTGCACAGTGAGGCGACCCGCGCGTGAGTACCGCGACGGGTGGGGCGCCGAGCAGTTGAGCATTCGGCGGCCCCTGAGGGTCGCGGGTTCGTGAAGGAAGGCAGGAGCAGGTGGTCGCAGGTCCTTCCCCCCGGCGCAACGCACCCAGGCCGGGCAGATGGCTGGCCGGAGCGCTCGCCGCGGTCGGGTCGTTGGTCTTGCTCTCGGGTTGCTCCGCGAAGGACGCTTTCGCCTTCGGCTGGCCCAAGGGGGTCACCCCGCAGGCGGAGCAGATGTACGACCTGTGGATCGGCTCGGTGGTCGCCGCGCTGGTGGTCGGTGTCTTCGTCTGGGCGCTGATCTTCTGGTGCGTGGTGCGCTACCGCAAGCGCGGCGAGGAGCTGCCCGCGCAGACCCGGTACAACATGCCGATCGAGGTGCTGTACACGGTCATCCCGTTCCTGATCATCGCGGTGCTCTTCTACTACACCGCGATCATCCAGACGTACGTGGACAAGCGCTCCACCAGCCCGGACGTGACCGTCGAGGTGGTCGCCTTCAAGTGGAACTGGCAGTTCCGCTACGTCGGCACCGAAGACGGCACCGGCGCCACCGTGTCGGAGACCGGCACCAGCTCGTACATCCCGGTGCTGGTGGTGCCGACCGGCAAGAAGATCCGCTTCGTGGAGACCAGCAAGGACGTCATCCACTCGTTCTGGGTGCCCGAGCTGCTGTTCAAGCGCGACGTGATGCCGGGCTACGAGAACCAGTTCGAGGTCACCGTCCGGCAGGAAGGCGAGTACGTGGGCCGCTGCGCGGAGCTGTGCGGCACGTACCACTCGATGATGAACTTCGAGGTACGGGCGGTGAGCCCCGACAAGTACCAGAAGTTCCTCGAGCTGCGCAGTCTCGGTCAGTCCACCCCCGAGGCGCTGGAGGGCATCGGCTACTCGGGTGAGGAGCGGTACGCCATCACCACCGAGCCGTTCGACACCAAACGCGACGCCGCGAAGAACGGGGGCGAGAGGCCGTGAGGACCGAAGGGCGCATCTTCAACGGCGTCGCGCTGTTCCTGTACGCCTGTGCCGCCGTCTACTACTGGTGGACCGGCTACGAGCTCGGCGCCCCCGACTGGATCGGCACCATCGCGCTGATCCTCTCCGGCACCCTGCTCGCGATGTGCGGCCTGTACTTCGGTTTCGTGGCACGCCGGATCGAGCCCCGCCCGGAGGACCGGGAGGACGCCGACATCACCGAGGGCGCCGGCGAGGTGGGCTTCTTCAGCCCCGGCAGCTACTGGCCGTTCGGGCTTGCGCTGGCCGCCACGCTGACCGGGCTCGGTGCGGTGTTCTGGATGTGGTGGCTGATCGCGGTCGGCGTGGCCGCACTGCTGTTCGCCACCGGTGGCCTGCTCTTCGAGTACTACACCGGCTCCCGGCGCGGCACCTTCGAGTAAGTCTGTCGGACTCCGGCCCGTCCCGTTTGCCGCTACGCGGCGCGGTGGCGGGCCGCTTCCGTTCCGGCTGTTTCCGTGCCTGCCGTCTCCGTGCCTTGCGGGTCGGTGCCGGCCGGGTCGGTGCCGGCGTACGAGTCGGTCAGGATCCCCGCGCCGCAGATGGTGCAGGCCCACTCGTCGTACGCCCCGTCGGCCGCGTACGGGTCGCTGAGCAGCTCGAATCGCACTACCTCAGCGCACGAAGCGCAGAACAGCTCACGTACCTCATCGGTGGACACGACCTCACCTCCTCATCACCCTGACCGTCCCACGCGCTCGGCGGGTAGCCGGGGACCCGCCCCGGCGTGTCGTGGCGAGCCGGCGGAAGGCCCGTGGTGAGCCGGACCTGGAAACGCGGCCGGGTGGCGGCGCGGAGATCGCGCTGCCACCCGGTACGGGGATCGTGGGGGATCAGCCGAGCTTGGCGGCCTCCGCGACGGCGATCCAGCGGTCGAGCACCGCTGCGGCGTTACCGGAGTCGATCGCCTCGGCGGCCCGCTCGATGCCGGCGCCGAGCGCCTTGCGCAGGTCACCGTCGAGGCCGGTGAAGGCGGCGATCGCGGCCGCCGCGTTGATCAGTACGGTATCGCGTACCGGGCCCTGGTCGCCGGCCAGCAGCCGGCGTACCACCTCGGCGTTGAACGCCGGGTCGCCACCGCGCAGGTCGCCGGCGTGCGACCGGGGCAGGCCGAGCTCCGCGGCGTCGAACAGCTCTTCGCGCACCGTGCCGCCGGTCACCACCCAGAGCCGGGTCGGACCCGTGGTCGTGAACTCATCGAGGCCGTCCTCGCCGCGCATCACGATCACCGAGTGGTCGCGCCGGGCGAACACCTCGGCCATCACCGGCGCCATCCGCAGCTCGGCGCAGCCGACCGCGCCCGAGGTGGGCTGGGCGGGGTTGCTCAGCGGCCCGAGGAAGTTGAAGACCGTGGGGATGCCCATCTCCTTGCGGGGAACCCCCGCGTGCCGCATCCCGGGGTGGTGCATCGGTGCGAAGCAGAAGCCGATGCCGGCCTCGTCGACGCAGCGGCTGACCGCCTCCGGCGAGAGGTCCAGCGGTACGCCGAGCTGCTCGAGCACGTCGGCCGTACCGCAGCTGGACGAGGCCGCCCGGTTGCCGTGCTTGACCACCGGGATCCCGGCGCCCGCGGTCACGATCGCCGCCATGGTGGAGATGTTGACGGTGTGCGCCCGGTCCCCGCCGGTGCCGACCACGTCCACCGCCGGCTTGTCGACCGTCACCCGCGCCGCGTTGCCGAGCATCACCTCGACGAAGCCGGCCACCTCGGTCGCGGTCTCACCCTTGGCGCGCAGCGCGACCACGAACCCCGCGATCTGCGACGGGGTCGCGTCGCCGGCCATGATCTCGGTCATGGCCCAGGCGGTGTCGGTGTCGGACAGGGACTCGCCGCGCAGCAGCTCGGAGATGAGATGGGACCAGGTCCGGTCGGCCATGGATGCCTCCACTCGGGTGGAAGGGGGACGCGACGGCGGCGTCGCGCGTGGGGTGGACATGTGCCTAGGAAGTGCTCGCCGTGAGCGTACGACTCCGGAGCAGCTCCGCGACAGCCTCCGCGGTCCGTACCGGATCTAGCGGGTGCACCAGGATCGCGTCGGCGCGCGACCACGCGGCCAGCCACCGGTCGGCGGCCCTGGCCAGCACCACACAGATGGTGGGGCAGTCCTCCAGCTCGTCGCGGAGTTGCCGGGCGATCCCGAGCCCCCCGGCAGGCCACGCCTCGCCGTCGAGCAGGAGCAGGTCGACTTCGTACTCGTCGACCAGCCTGACCACCTCGTCGGAGCTGGCCGCCTCGACGTACTCGACACGGATTCCGCTGGCCGGGCGCCGCCCGACGGCGGTGCGCATCCGGTCCCGGACGGCGGCGTCGTGGCTGTAGAGCAAGACGGTGTACGTGGCGGCCTGGGCGCTACTCGTCATCGTTGGGCTCCATCGGGTTCGACCGGGGTGATCGTACCCGGAGGTGGCCTCGCCACGCCCACAGGCACCCGGGCGCGCTAAAGAGAGGGGGACCCGCAATAATGACCAGCGTGTCTGCGGTCGAAGCCATCGAGAAGAGCCGGATCCACTCGCTCACCAGGCCGAACATGGTCAGTGTCGGGACGATCGTCTGGCTGTCCAGCGAGTTGATGT
>JBOGDG010000064.1:0-10533 GCA_050701655.1 Micromonosporaceae bacterium | reverse complement strand
CTGCAGCGGTTCAACCTGCGGCGCGACCGCTCGCGGATCCCGGCCTGGCTGGCGGGGCTGCTGGTGGTGCAGGTGGGAGGTGCGGCCAGCTACCCGGACATCTACCCCACCGAAGCCGACCGGCTCCAGCAGGCGGTGATCGTCGGGGACAACCCGGCGATGAAGGCGATGACCGGCCCCGGGTACGGGCTGGACAACTACACCTACGGCGCCATGATGAGCAACGAGTACCTCGGCTTCATGGTGATCTTCGTGGCGCTGATGAGCGTACTGATGGTGGTACGCCACACCCGTACCGAGGAGGAGACCGGCCGTGCCGAGCTGATCCGCGCCACCGTGGTCGGCCGGCACGCCCACCTGACCGCCGCGCTGCTCACCGCCGGGATCGCGAATCTGCTGCTCGGCGTACTGCTCGCGGCCGGCATGGCGGGGCTCGGCATCGAGACCGTCGACTGGGAAGGCTCGATCGTCTTCGGCGCCGCGTTCGCGGCGGTCGGGCTGGTGTTCGCGGCGATCGCGGCGGTCACCGCGCAGGTCACCGAGTACGGCCGGGCGGCATCCGGGATGGCCGGTGCGCTGATCGGCGTGGCGTACCTGCTGCGTGCCATCGGCGACGTCGCCGACAACGGGCTGTCGTGGCTGTCCCCCATCGGCTGGGTGCAGGCCGCCGCCCCGTACGTCGAGAACAACTGGTGGCCGCTCGCGCTCACCCTCGCCGTGACCGTGGTGCTGGCCGGGGTCGCGTACCTGCTCGGCGGCCGCCGCGACATCGGCGCCGGGCTGCGCGAGCCGGGCGCCGGCCGGTCCACCGGCTCCCGATTCCTCGGTACGCCCGAAGGCTTCGCGTGGCGGCTGCAGCGCGCCAGCGTGATCTGGTGGGCGGTCGCGATGTTCCTCTTCGGCATGTCGTACGGGTCGGCGGTCGACGTGATCGAGAGCTACGCCGACAACGAGGTCGTGGCCGAGATGATCAAGAACGTCGGCGGCGCCACGCTCACCGAGTCGTGGCTGTCGATGATCATCTCGCTGCTCGCGATCGTCTGCACCATCTTCGCGATCATCGCGGCGCTGCGGCCCCGCCGGGAGGAGACCTCGGGGCGGGCTGAGTCGGTGCTGGCCACCGCGCTGTCGCGTACCCGCTGGGTGGCGACCCATGTCGGGATCGCGCTGCTCGGCGGCACCGGGCTGCTGGCGGTCACCGGGTCGGGGCTCGGCCTCGGCGCGGCGGTCACCTCGGGTGAGTGGCACTACTTCTGGGAGGTGCTGTCCGCCGCGCTCGCGTACGCCCCCGCACTGTGGGTCACCGCCGGGCTCGCGGTCGCGGTGTTCGGGGTGCTGCCGCGCGCGATCAGCCTCGCCTGGGCGCTGCTGGTGTACGCGATCCTGGTGGTCTACCTCGGTGGCCTGCTCGATCTGCCGGGCTGGGCGCGGGACATCTCCCCGTACACCCATGTCCCGCGGATGCCGGCAGACGATTTCACCACCACACCGCTGCTGGTGCTCACCGCGATCGCGGCGGGCTTGGTGGCGATCGGCCTGATCGGGTTCCGCCGCCGCGACCTGGAGGCCACGTGAGCGTGCCAGTTTCATGATCATGGCTCCCGTCACGTTGTCATCACGACGTGACGGGAGCCATGATCTTGGCGACGAGCGGTCGAGCGCCGTACTTAGTCGGTGCTCCGCGTGAGCAGGATGAGGAACACGACTATCGCCACCAGGGCGAGCGTCGCACCGACCCGCATCGCGACGTACCCGGGACCCTCCGGCCGCTTCCCTTCCGGCCCGGTAGGCCGGAACGCCGCGATCACCCGCCACGCGGTCGCGGGCGAGCCGAGGATCCACACGGCGAACAGCGCGGGGACGAGCAGCAGACAGACGAGGGCCTTCATCGTCCTCCTGAACGGGACACCGGGGGTGACCCGGCGAGTATGGACCACCACGCCACCCGTGGGCCAGCCGATCGTGGGCTTTGCGACCCGTACCTTCGCAGCATCGACCAGCGGAGGTGGGTTCGGTGGCGAATGTGCTGATCGGAGCGGTGGCGCTGTTCTTCCTCGGCATGGGGGTGTACGGCCTGGCGGCACCCGCCGCGTTGATCGGGCCGTTCGGGATCACCCTGGACAGCCCGGCCGCCCGTACCGAGGTACGCGCCGTCTACGGCGGTTTCGGAGTCGCGATCGCGGCCCTGCTCGGGTACGCCATCCTCGCCTCCGCCGTACGCCAGGGCGCCGTGGTCGCGGTGGCGCTGGCGCTGCTCGGGATGGCGTTCGGCCGCCTGGTCGGGCGGGCGTTCGACCGGCCCGAGCGGTTCTACCCGACCTGGTTCTACTTCTGGGTCGAGCTGCTCGGCGCCACCCTGCTACTGCTCGCGCTGCGGCTCTGACCACGCGAGGTCGCCAACGCGCCGCGGAAGCCGCGTAGGCAGGCAGGCAGGCAGGCAGGCGGGCGGGTTCGGCGTGTCTTCGGTGCCGGAGCCGGAATTTGTCCCGGGCTGCTCCGCCGGATGGTTCACCCTTATCGACGCAGTTCCGCCAAACCAATTCGCCCAATCTTCTCGGGCTGCCCCTGTCGTGGGGCCGGAATTGTCAGAGGGGGTTTCTAGGATTAGGTCATGTCTCGCGCTTTCGGGGTTGATGCGCATCCGGTGGCGGATGCGTTCAATGTAATGGGCGCGCAGTTGGACAAGCTGTCGGATGTGCCGTTGTGGTCGTTGTCGGACGGCGATGTGGGTGAGTTGTTGGGCCAGGCGGCGCGGCTGGAGTCCCGGTTGGCGGCGTTGAAGCTGCGGCTGGTCGCCGAGGCGGACGGCCGTGACCTGGGTCGGCGTGCCGGCGCGCCGTCGACCCAGACCTGGCTGCGGTCCCAGCTGGCGGCGACCCCGCAGGCGGCGAAGGCTCAGGTGAGGCTCGCGGCGGCGCTGCGGCGGCGGGAAGCGACGTTGCCGGCGTTGGCGGCGGGTCGGATCTCACCGGCGCACGCGCGGGTGGTCGCCGACGCGGTCGAGGAGCTCCCGGAGGGCACCGACCCGCAAATGCGGGAGCGGGCGGAGCGGTATCTGGTGGAGTGCTGCGAGCGGTTCGATCCCCACCAGGTCGCGAAGCTGGGGCGGCGGATCCTGGATGTGATCGACCCCGACGCGGCGGACGAGTACGAGGGGGAGCGGCTCGCTGAGCTGGAGAAACGTGCCTGGCGGCGGCGGGAGCTGCGTTTCACCCCGGACGGGCATGGCAGCGTGTTCGTCCGCGGTCGGCTCGACGTGGAATCCGCGGCGGTGGTGCGTCGGGCGCTGGATCCGCTGGCGAAACCCCGCCCGGCCGACACCGGGCGACCGGATCCGCGGTCGGCGGGTGCGCGTACCGCCGATGCGTTGGTGGAGCTGTGCCGGCGGGCGCTGGTGGCCGGGGGTCTGCCGGTGCAGCGTGGCGAGCGGCCGCAACTGGTGGTCACCATCGACCACGCGCAGCTGCGTGAGGAGACCGGTACCGGGGTGTTGGACACCGGTGAGCGGCTCTCCCCCGGTGTGGTGCGCCGGTTGGCGTGCGATGCGCAGGTGTTGCCGGCGGTGCTGGGCGGTGATTCCCGCCCGTTGGATCTGGGTCGGGCGGTGCGTGTGTTCTCCGGTCCGCAGCGGCGGGCGCTGATGCTGCGGGACCGGGGTTGCGCGTTTCCGGATTGTGATCGGCCGCCGCATTGGGCGGAAGCTCACCATGTGACACATTGGGTGGACGGTGGGTCCAGCGACCTTGGTAACGCGGTGTTGCTGTGCGGGTTTCATCACCGCGAAATCCATCAAGGCCACTGGCGGGTGAAAATCGCCACCAACGGTTACCCGGAGTTCACGCCCCCGCGATATATCGACCCCGCGCAGATTCCCATCAGGAATCACCTGCACCATCTACACCACAAGCGAAGATAGCCGCTCGCGGCCTGATAACCACGTGGCCCTGCCGCGTAACGATGGCTGATCCTGTGATCGACGGTGGTGCAGCGCTGGTCGCGACACGCTCAACTCGCTGCAGGCCATGAGCACGGTACCCCGGCACCCTGCGGGCACAGGCCGTTACGCGGAAAGGCGCACCCCTGAGGGTCCCTGGCGAGCGGGAGAACATGGGTGAACGCAGTGTGGATCATGTAGAAGCCCAGGTCGCGCGTGTGACCTGGGCTGGAATGCTCCCGCGACTGGACTCGAACCAGTAACCCTTCGGTTAACAGCCGAATGCTCTGCCAATTGAGCTACGCGGGAATGGCCGCCCTCGTGTGGCGGCGCCCGGACAAGAGTACAGGACGCCCGGCGGCTCACGGGAACGGGTTAACCGTACGCGCCGGGCGGGTTCCGCGTTCCGGCTCGCGTGGCCGTACCGGCCAGGGCAGGATGGGTGGTACGGCAGCCGGAAGGGGATCACGATGCGCGGCAAGGTCATGTTCGTCGCGGGGCTGGCGATCGGGTACGTACTCGGATCCAAGGCCGGTCGCGAACGGTACGAGCAGATCGTACGGGCGGCCCGGAAGGTGCGCTCCAACCCGACCGTCCAGGAGGCGACCGGGCTGGTGCAGGCGCAGGGCTCCCGGCTGATCAGCACCGGGCGGGACAAGGTGCGCGGCACCCTCAACGACCGGCTCGGCGAGACCCGGCTCGGGCACTCCCGGATCGGCCAGCGACTGCTCGGCGACCGCGACCAGCTCGTACTCGACGACCCCGAGCGGCCCCCGGACCACCAGGGCTTCTGAGGTTACGGAGTCAGCATCCGGCGCATCCGCCGGCTGGCGATCGCGAGGCCGAGCAGCGCCAGCGCCGTGAGGTAGGCGACGTGCCAGAGCAGGCCGAGCGAGACCGCGCCAGTGGTGAGGCCGCGTACCAGGGCTACGCCGTGGTAGAGCGGGGTGGCGGCGACCAGCCACTGTAGCCAGCCCGGGTACACCTCGATCGGCGCGAACGTGCCCGAGAACAGGAACAGCAGGAACACCATCACGGTGATGTAATCGAAGTCCTGCCAGCTCCGCAGGTACGTGGTGAACGCCATCCCCGCCGCCGAGAACGCCAGGCCGATCAGCACCGCCGCGGGCAGCGCGGCGATCGTCCACAGCGACGGCGCCAGCCCCATGACCGCCATCACCAGTACGAAACAGGCCGCGTAGATCGAGCTGCGCAGCAGCGCCCAGCCGATCTCGCCGAGCGCGATCCCGGTCGGGGTGACCGGGGTGGCGAGCACGCCCTCGTACAGCTTCATGAACTTCATCTTCGCGAACACGTTGTACGTGGACTCGGTGACCGCGCCGTTCATCGCGGCGGCGGCGAGCATCGCGGGGGCGACGTACACGGCGTAGTCGACGGTGCCGCCGGCGTACGGGATAGCGCCGACCAGCTTGCCCATGCCGACGCCGAGCGAGAGTAGGTAGAGGAAGGGCTCGGCGATGCCGGAGATCAGCACCCACAGGTCGGCGCGGTGCACGTACGCGTTGCGCCACATCAGGGCGGTGCCGCCCCGGGCGTGCGCCGCCATCGGCTCGGCCCGCAACAGGCGCGGCAACACGGTGGTCATCATTTACACCACCAGCCTTCGCTCGAGCAGCCGGCGGGCCAGCAGGAACCCGACCCCGGCCCAGAGCGCCAGGTAGCCGGCGTGCAGCAGCCAGTGCAGCGGCGGCTCGACTCCCAGCACCGCGGCGCGGCACAGCTCGACGCCGTGCCACAGCGGCGAGAGCCAGGCCAGCGGGCGTACCGCCCCGGGCAGCTGTGCGACTGGGAAGAACACCCCGGAGAACATCGTCACCGGCACCACCACGAAGCGGAACAGCAGCGCGAACCGGTTGTCGCTGGTGACCGTCGTGGCGAACGCGTACGTGCCGGTGGCGGCGGCGAGGCCGGTGAGCAGGGCGGCGGGCAGCGCCAGCGGCGCCCACGGCGAGTGCACGGTGCCGAACAGCAGCATCGCGGCGAAGAACGCCCCCGCCGCCATCGCCATCCGTACGGTGGCGAACCCGATGTGGCCCGCTACCACGTCGACGATCCGCAGCGGGCTGGCCAGCATCGGGAGGTACTGCTTGTTCCACTTGAACGACCCGTACACCGGCCAGGAGCAGTCCCCCACGCCGGTGTGGAACACCACGACGGCGAGCAGCCCCGGGGCGAGGTAGGTCAGGTAGTCGTACCCGAGGGTGGCCGGCCCGGCGTCGATGAAGCCGCCGACGCCGTACCCGATGGCGGACAGCCACAGCAGCGGGATCACGAAGCTGGAGTACACGCTGGAACGCCAGGTACGCCGGTACTGCGTGAACCAGTACGACAGGGCGGCGGTCGCGGGGTGATCCAGGACGGCCATCAGTCGACCAGGGTCCGGCCGGTGAGGTGCAGGAACACGTCTTCGAGGCTGGAGCGACGTACCAGCACGCTGGCCGGGGTCAGGTCGCGGCGGTGGATCTCCGCCGTGGCGGCGTCGCCGTCGTCCGCGTACACCAGGAGTCTGTCGGGCAGCACCTCGACGCGGCCGAGACCGTCGAGCTTGCCCGCGTAGTCCGCGAGCGGCTCGTCGATGCCGAACCGCAGCTCCACCACCTCGCGGGTGGAGTACCGCTCGATCAGGGTGCGGGGCGAACCCTCCGCGACGATCTTGCCACCGTCCATCACGACGAGGCGGTCGCAGAGCTGCTCGGCCTCATCCATGTAGTGGGTGGTGAGCACCAGCGTGGTGCCGCGCTGTTTGAGCCGGAACAGCCGCTCCCAGACCAGGTGCCGGGCCTGCGGATCGAGCCCGGTGGTGGGCTCGTCGAGCAGCACGATCTCCGGCTCGTTGACCAGGCTGCGGGCGATGGTGAGCCGGCGTTTCATGCCGCCGGAGAGCGGCTCGACCTTGTCGTCGGCCCGGTCGGTCAGCTGTACGAACTCCAGCAGCTCGTCGGCGCGCGGCCGCGCCTCCCGGCGCCGGATGCCGAAGTAGCGGGCGTAGATCAGCAGGTTTTCGCGTACCGTCAGGTCCGCGTCGAGGGTGTCCTCCTGCGGTACGACACCGAGCCGCGCCCGGATCGCCGGCCCGTCGGTCACCGGGTCCATCCCGAGCACCCGCAGGTCGCCTCCGCTCGGCGGCGAGACACAGCCGATCATCCGCATCGTCGAGCTCTTGCCGGCGCCGTTGGGGCCTAGGAACCCGAACGCTTCGCCGCGGCGTACCTCCACGTCTATGCCGTCGACCGCGACCCGGTCGCCGAAGCGCTTCACCAGGCCGCGCGCGCTGATCAAGGTGGGTGTGGACACTGGTCCGACAGTAGTGTCGCCGTACGACACTGAGCCAATCGATTTCCGACAGTCCGGGAGGGCCGAGGCATCAAGGAGCAGACCGAGGGCGGGTGGCGGGCCAGCGGCCAGTACGCCGTCTACCGGGGCGTCGAGTACCGGGTCGGTTTCGCCGGAGCGAACCACGTCGGACTGCGGCTCGGCGACGCGCCACCACCCGAGGGCGCCGACGAGGTGGTCTGGCCCTCCGGCCAGCGACTCGCCAAGGTGCCGACCGCCGCGCTGGACCGGTACTTCAGCGTACGGACCACCGGCCGGTACGCCGGGCAGCAGCTCTACCTGCACGGCACCAGTGGACGGGTGTGGTGCTACTTCATCGGGCCCCCGGCGTGGGCCGACGCGCACGGGTTCACCGGCTCGCAGCACGACGGCTGGACCGGCCAGGTCGACGTCAACCTGATCACCGACATCCAGGAGCGGGTGGTGGAGCTATAGCGCGCCGACCGCCTGCTCCCGTAGCCCCCGGGCCTGCGCTTCCAGGGAGATCAGCTCGCCGAACATCACGCGGTACGCGTCTTCCTCGGTGACCGGGTTGGTGCGCTGCAGTTTGGACTTGATCTCGCGGATCCGGGCCTGCACAGTGGGCCACTGGAGTCGGGCCAGGGTGACGGTGACGTAGCGCGGGTCGAGGTCGCCGTCGTACCGCAGCGGCTCCACCGACAGCTCCCCGACCAGGGCTTTCCCGGCGAAGTCGGCGCAGGCATCGCGTACCCGCTCCACCCAGTTGGCGCCGGCGGTGGCCGACGCGGCTCCCCCGGCCTCGGTGATCGCCTGGCGTACCTCGGCGTGCACCGGATGCCGGTACGGCGTCGCGTCCACCGCGTCGAACAGCGGCCCGGCGAGCACCGGATGCTGGATCGCGATCTTCAGCGCCTCGCGCTCCACGATCCCCTGTGGACTGTCCGGCGGTGGCGCTGGCCGGGGCGGCGGCGCCGGCTGTTCGCCCCGAGGGGTCTGCCCCCGGGTCGGCCGCGGCGGGCCCGCCCTTTCGGCGGTGGCGACCGCGCGTACCACCGGCTCGATCTCCATGCCCAGGTCACCGGCGAGCTTGCGGGCGTACTCCGGGCGCAGCGCCCTGTCCTTGATCCGGGCCACCAGCGGGGCGGTGGCGCGCAGCGCGGCGATCCGGCCCTCCGGGGCGTCCAGGTCGTAGCGGCGCAGCAGGCTCCGCAGCGCGAACTCGATCAGCCGTTCCCGGCGGGCGACCAGGTCGCGTACCGCCGCGTCGCCCTTGGCCAGCCGCAGGTCGCACGGGTCCATGCTGTCCGGGCTGACCGCGACGAAGGTCTGCGCCACGAACCGCTGGTCCTCGGCGAACGCCTTCAGCGCCGCGCGCTGCCCGGCCTCGTCGCCGTCGAAGGTGAAGATGATCTCCCCGGCGAACTCGTCGGTGTCCATCAGCAGCCGCCGCAGCACCCCGATGTGCTCCACCCCGAACGCGGTGCCGCAGCTCGCCACCGCGGTCGGTACGCCGGCCAGGTGGCACGCCATCACGTCGGTGTAGCCCTCCACCACCACCGCCCGCCCCTGCTTGGCGATCTCCCGCTTGGCGCGTTCGATGCCGTACAGCACGGTGGACTTCTTGTAGATCGGGGACTCCGGCGTGTTGAGGTATTTCGGGCCGTCATCGTCGTCGAACAGCTTGCGCGCGCCGAAGCCGATCACCTCGCCGCTCAGCTCCCGGATCGGCCAGACCAGGCGGCGCCGGAAGCGGTCGATCAGGCTGCCGGAACGCGCCTGCTTCGCCAGCCCGCCGGTGATCAGCTCCTCGGCGGTGTAGCCCTTGCCGCGCAGGTGCTTGGTCAGCGCGTCCCAGGAGTCGGGCGCGAAGCCGCAGCCGTACGTCTCGGCAGCCTCGCGTTCGAAACCCCGGCTGTGCAGGAAGTCCCGCGCCTTGCGGGCATCCGGGCTGGTCAACTGCTCGAGGTAGTACGCCGCCGCGTCGGCGTGGGCGGCGAACAGCCGCTGCCGCAGCCCCGGCTTGCGATCCGGGGCGGCGCCGCCGGGGCTGTCTTCGTACCGGAGCGTGATGCCGACCTTGGCGGCGAGCCGCTCGATCGCCTCGGCGAAGCTGAAGTGCTCCACGTTCATCACGAAGCTGATCGCGTCCCCGCCCGCACCGCATCCATGACAGTAATAGACATTTCGGGGCATACTGACGGTGAAGCTCGGGGTCTTCTCGTCGTGGAACGGGCAGAGCCCCTTGAGGTTGCCGGAGCCGGCCGGTTTCAGGGTGACGTGGTCGCTGATCACGTCGGCGATCACGGTGCGCTCGCGTACCTGCGCGATGTCCGCGTCACGGATCCGACCAGCCACCCGGTCACCACCTCCCTGGCGTACATCTTCCCCGCAGCCGGCCGCGGGATGCCGGCGGCTGGCCGGGGGACTGTCGGAATCCGCGTCAGGCCGGGGTCATCACCAGCAGCGGCTGGTCGCCTGAGGACTCGTACCGTACGCCGCCGACGGTCTGTTGCGCGGCCTTGCCGATGTTCTCCGTGGCCCAGCTGGCGACCGCGTCCGCGTCGCCGGACTCGGACGGCAGCGGGAGCGCCGCCGCCATCGAGAAGAAGCTCTCCAACTCCTCCGGCGCGACCTCGTCGTCGGAGTACGCCGCGGTGCCGCCGCTCGCCTCGATCTTGGTGACCTCGCCCTCGCTGGCGAAGTGCACGGTCACGCTCAGGTCGGCGCCGGTCACCTGCTTCTCACACTGCGCGATGGCGCGCCCGGGGATGCATTCGAAGCCCTCGCGCTCGACCTTGCTCATCAGGCTCGACACGCTCACCCCGTCCAGATACTTCGTCTCGTCGGAGATGCCGGGCGCGCCCTGGAACCACACGTACACGCCGCCGGCGACCAGCAGCAGGACCAGCACCACCGCGGTCAGGATGATCGGCAGCCCGAACCGGCCGGATCCGCCGCGCCGCCGCCGGAACGGGGTGGTCGCCTTCGCCGTGCGGTCCCGCCACGACTCGGCCTCGGGCTCCTCCTCCAGCCGCAGCCAGGCGTCGGTCGGGGGCTCCGGTGCGGGCTCAGTCGACACCGGCGCCTGCCGGTTGCCAGCCCACGTGGGTTCGTCCGACTCCTGCCACTGGGATGCGGAGGCGGGGCGAGCCCCCAGCCCGAGCGACCCACTGGCCCAGGTCGGCTCGTCCGGCGCGCCGTGCATCCCCTGCTGCGGCTGTGGGGCGTACCGGTCCTGACCGTGGTACGAGGTTGGCGCCGCGTCCGGGTGTGGCGCCACCGGG
>JBOGDG010000063.1:0-10796 GCA_050701655.1 Micromonosporaceae bacterium | reverse complement strand
AATGATCTGGGGTTCGGTGTCACCGGCGCCTGGTCGACGTGGCAGACCGCCACCACCACCGTGACGCTGAACGCGGGCTCGAACACCATCCGCGCCACCGCGGTCGGCTCGGCCGGCGGCCCCAACCTGGACAAGCTCACCATCGGCAGCGGCGGCCCTTCACCGTCGCCGACGCCCACCACCACCCCGCCGCCCACCGGGAACATGGCCGTGGCGCCGTACGAATACCTCGGCTGGGGCAACCCGCAGAAGCCGACCGACGTGATGGCGGCGACCGGGGTCAAGTGGTTCACCCTGGCGTTCATCCTCTCCGACGGGACCTGCAACCCGAAGTGGGACGGCTCGCGGGCGCTGCTGGGCGGCTCCGACGAGGCGGCGATCCGGTCGATCCGCGCCGCCGGCGGTGACATCATCCCGTCCTTCGGCGGCTGGTCCGGCCGCAAGCTCGGGGAGTACTGCAGCTCCGCGTCGGCGCTGGCGGGCGCGTACCAGAAGGTGATCAACGCGTACGGCCTGAAGGCGATCGACGTCGACATCGAGAACACCGAGTTCAACAGCGGCACGGTTCGGCAGCGGGTGATCAGCGCGCTGAAGATCATCAAGACCAACAACCCGGGGATCAAGACGTTCATCACGATGGGGACCGAGAAGACCGGCCCCAACGCGGCGGGCGTCGACCTGATCAACAAGGGCGCTGCGTCCGGGCTGCAGAACGACGGCTGGGTGATCATGCCGTTCGACTTCGGTGGCGGCAGCACCAACATGGGCAGCCTGTCGATCCAGGCCGCGGAGGGGCTGAAGAGCCGGATCAAGGCCGCGTACGGGTACTCCGACGACGCGGCGTACCGCCGGATGGGGATCTCCTCGATGAACGGCAAGACCGACGTGGCCGGTGAGCTGGTGCGGCTGGAGGACTTCCGGCAGATGCTGGCGTACGCCCAGCAGCACCACCTGGCGCGGTTCACGTTCTGGTCGATCAACCGGGACCGGGCGTGCAGCTCAGGCGGCGCCGGAGACGACTGCAGTGGGGTCTCCCAGCAGCCGTACGACTACACGAAGATCATCGTCCAGTACACCGGCTGATGACTAGAAGGCACCACGGCACCTATTGTTAAGAGCCTTGACTGTTCTGCCTGGGGAGGCGTCATGGCACTTAATGTTCGGACCGTAGTCGGATGCGTCGGCGTGGCCGCGGCACTGCTCCTCGCCCCGGCCACGCCCGCCGATGCGGCGGGCACGTGGTACACCGTCGGCTCCGACCGCGCCCGCCCGTACGACGAGGGGCAGGGGCTGGCGACCATCGAACGCGGCGGCGGCACCGAGATCAGGTACACCGGCTGGGGCACCATCCCGTCGGACGTGTGGAACCGCGGCTGGAACCACGTCGGCGACCCGGACTCGGTGGCGGGTTGGTACATCGAGCCGTACCAGCGGGACGAGGCCACGGCGAAGATGTTCCGGGTGCAGGCGCCCGACGGCGGCTGGGCGGAGTACGTACACGCGCTGCCGTCCTGGGAGGCCCGGGAGAACTCGTTCGTCGCGATCGCGCCCGCGGGCGGCTGGATGCTCTCCGGCGAGTGGGGGACCCGGGACCGGTTCATCGGCTACCCGACGCCCGGCCTCAACCCGGCCACCTCGCCGGACCGTGACCTGCCGTACGGGTTCACGGTGCGGCTGGACCGGCCGGTACGCGACATCCAGGGCTGCGACTTCTACTCGGCGACCGTACTGCTCTGCTCCTCCGACGACCCCGCGGGAGAACTGTACGGCGTCACCAAGCCGCTGTTGCGGGTCGACCTCGCACGGCCACTCGACGGGGCTGACGTCACCGGACACGTGACCGCGGTACGGCAGCTGCCGCTCTCCAGCGGCTGCTCCGGCAACTTCGAAGCCGAAGGCATCGACTTCCATCCCGACCGTACGCTCCGGGTGATCGTGCTCTCGCCCGGGATGTGCGTGCTGTGGGACAGCAAGACCTGGCGGCTGCGCGAAGGCTGAGCCGCGAGGGCCCGGCGCCGGCCGGGGGCGGGCGTTACTCCGCCGGCCGGCGCCAGGGTCGGCGGGCTTCCCAGGCGTCGAGCTTGTGCAGGCCGACCAGGCAGAAGACCGCTTCGCCGCGGTACGCCTGCCGGCGCAGCTTCCCGATCAGCTCGGCGAGCACGCCGACCTCGCATCCCGGGGTGCCGACCACAGTCGCGGTGAGCAGCAGCGCGGACACGAGTGCGACGAGGCCGATGTCAAGACCCCAAGCCAGCCACGACAGCGGCGGCGCCCACAGGCTGCCCTCCATTACGATCGCCAGCCCCGCCGCGGCCGCCGCGAGCACGGCGAGCCCGATCAGCGTCTCCTTGCCGCGACGCAGCACCGCACCGGTGTGGTACGCCCCGTAGACGGCGAATCCGGTCAGCACCAGCAGCCCGGGGTCGAGCTCGGCGAATATGAACGCCCGGTCGACCCAGAGGTCGTACCCGGTGAAGATCAGCAACCCCGCCAGCACCAGCCGCGCAATCCGACCCAACGGTCCGGTACGGGGCGCGGCCTCGCTGCTGGCACAAGCATCGGCATCGGCCGAGATGTTCGTCGGATCGGTAGCCATATGCCCCTCCTCGGTGACAGGTTGATCAGCATTTCGAGCCTTCCCCCGGGTGTGGTTTCGCCGCATCGACCCGCCCGCCGATCCTGTGCCGCCGGGAGTCGTACGGGAGATCAACCGGCTGGTTGATGCCGTGCGTCCGGGCTTATGGTCAAGTCGGGAGCAGGCAGTGGGTTCCGTACCGGGAGTGATGGCCACGGCAGCGCAACGGGACACCGACGACACCGGGCGACGCGTCTGGCAGCACGCGCTGTTCTACTCCTGGCTGGTGCTCGCCACCGTGTGGCCGCTGTCCGACCGGCTCCAGGACGGTCGATCGATCCTCCTGCCGCTGGTGCTCACTGCCGCCTTAGCGCTGTGGTACGCGGTATGGCTGGTCATCGGTCCGCCACCGAGTCAGCGTTCCCTGTGGGTGTATCTGGCGGGCGCGGGGCTGCTCTGGCTCGGGCTGCTCGTCATCGACGACTCGTTCCTGCTGGTCGGGCTGAATGTGTTCGCCCCGTACTGCCTGCAGACGCTCCGGGTCGGGCTGGTCGCCATCGGGCTGTTCGCCGGAGGTTGGTTCTGGCAGCGGCTTGCCGCCGAGGGAGCGGTGACCTGGCAGGACGTGGTGATCACCGCGCTGATCGCGTTGTGCGGGGCGGCCATGGTCGGGTACGTCAGCTCGCTGAGCCGTACCAGCGCCGAACGCAAGCGCCTGCTCGATCAGCTGCGTACGGCGCAGGACGCCCGTGCCGCCGCCGAGCGGCAGGCCGGCGCCGCCGCGGAGCGGCAACGGCTGGCCCGGGACATCCACGACACGCTCACCCAGAGCCTGGCCAGCATCGTGATGCTGCTGGAGGCGGCCGAGGCCTCCGCCGCGGACGGGGCCGGCCGGCACGTCACGCGGGCGCTGCGGGTGGCCCGGGACAGCCTGGTCGAGAGCCGCCGGGTGGTGTGGGCGCTGCCACCCGGGCAGCTCGACGACGGCGAGCTGCCGGAGGCGCTGGCTCAACTGGTGACCCGGCTGTCGGAGGAGACCGGCATCCGGGGCGACACGGTGCTCACCGGCTCGGTGCGGCCACTGGGCCCGCGTACCCAGACCGCGCTGCTGCGGGTCGGTCAGGAGGCGCTGTCCAACGCGCGCCGGCACGCCAACGCCAGCCGGGTCAGTGTCACGCTGTCGTACATGGAGGACGTGGTCGCGCTCGACGTACAGGACGACGGGACCGGGTTCGACGCCCGGCGTACGGGGCTGAACGGCGGGACGGCCACTGGGGTGGGGATGCGGTCGATGCGCGAACGCGTCGAGGAGTTGGGCGGCGCGCTGGTGGTGGAGAGCGCGCACGGGGAGGGCACCACGGTCGCGGCGACCGTACCCGCCGAGCCGGCGAACGACGCCGCCACCGACCCCACCAGCCGGGACCCCCGCGATGCGGCGGGCGGTGCGGGTGATGCGTGATGCGATCCGGGTGCTGATCGCCGACGACCACCCGATCGTGCGGGAAGGGATCCGGGCGGTGCTGCACACCCAGCCGGACCTGAAGGTGATCGGCGAAGCGGCCACCGGAGCCGAGGCGGTGGAGCTGTACCGCGATCTGCGCCCCGACGTCGTCCTGATGGACCTGCAGATGCCGGATCCGGACGGGGCGGCCGCGATCGCCGCGATCCGCGACGACGACCCTGATGCCAGGATCCTGGTGCTCACCACGTACGACACCGACGGCGACATCATCCGGGCCGTCGACGCCGGCGCCAACGGGTACCTGCTGAAGGACAGCCCGCGCGAGCAGCTGTTCGACGCGATCCGGGCCACCGCCCGCGGAGCCTCCGCGCTGTCGCCGGCGGTGGCCGCCCGGCTGCTGGTACGCGCACGTGCCAGCCGTACGGACGCGTTGACCAGCCGGGAGATCGACGTCCTCGCCGCGGTCGCACGGGGCCTGTCCAACAAGGACGTCGCCCGGCAGCTGCACGTCAGCGAGGCCACCGTGAAGACCCACCTGCTGCACATCTTCACGAAACTGGGCGTGGCCGACCGTACCGCCGCCGTCACCACCGCCATCGAACGCGGGATCATCCGGCTCGGCCGCTGAGGGATACCCGAGACCAGACAGCGCCCGAGGGCGCCTGGCGGTGCCCGTACACATGTAGAACTTGTTCTCGATTCTGTGGGTATCGGAGCGGTAGATGCCCTGTTCCGAGCTTGGGTATGGGTATTGAAGTGAATGAGAACCTGTCCTAAAGTCTCGATGTAACCCCGCCGTAACGAGCGGGTCGCCGCGTTACTGGGACCAGGGGGTGCTGGGTGGGGAACACGTCCCTCGAAGGCAAGGTCGCCATCGTCACCGGGGCCGGTGCCGGGCTGGGCCGCGCCGAGGCGCTGGCGCTGGCTCGCGCGGGCGCCGAAGTGGTGGTCAACGACCTGACCAGCGCGGCGCGGTCCGTGGTCGAGGAGATCGAAGCCCTCGGTGGGAAGGCGCTGCTGGTGACCGGCGACATCGCCGAGCGGACCACCGCCGACGCCCTGCTCTCCGCCGCTGTCGAGCACTTCGGCGCGCTGCACATCGTGGTGAACAACGCCGGGGTGCTGCGCGACCGGATGTTGTTCAACATGTCCGACGAGGAGTGGGACCTGGTGATCCGGGTGCACCTGCGCGGCCACTTCCTGCTTTCGCGGAACGCGGCGGCGTACTGGCGCGCCGAGTCGAAACGCGCCAATCAGGCGGGGTACGGCCGGATCGTGAACACCTCCTCGGAGGCGGGGCTGGTCGGCTCGGAAGGGCAGCCCAACTACGCCGCCGCGAAGGCTGGGATCACGGCGCTCACCGTCGCGTCGGCGCGCTCACTGGCCCGCTACGGGGTACGCGCGAACGCGATCTGCCCGCGGGCGCGTACCGCCATGACGGCGGACGTGTTCGGCGCGGCGCCGGCCGGCGACGACCCGCTCGACCCGGCACACGTGGCGCCGCTGGTGGCCTATCTCGCCTCGCCCGCCGCCGACGCGGTCAACGGCCAGGTCTTCGTGGTGTACGGCGGCATGGTCGCCCTGCTGGCCCCGCCGACCGTGGAGCGCCGCTTCGACGCACCGGCCGCGCTCGACGCTCCCGGGGCCTGGACCGCCGAAGGGCTCGCGACTACGGTGGGTAACTACTTTTCCGAGCGAGATTCACAAAAGACGTTCTCCTGTGCCGAGGTGCTGAACCTGTCCTGACCCACCCGTCTCACGAGGAGATCTCCCGTGCGGCTTCGCCTGACGACCCGCCTGACCACGCCGACGGCGCTGCTGGCTGTCGTGGCCCTGTGCCTGTCGCTGACCGGATGCGGTTCGCAGCTCTCCCCGGAGGAGGTACGCCGGGCCCAGGGCATCGCGGGCGGGGGCGACGGCACCGGCACGGGCGACGGCTCGACCGACGGCGGGCCGCAGCCCGGCGGCGGCTCCACCGGCGACGGCCCCGGCGGGGGTTCCGGGCCTGGTAGCGGCGGCTCCAAGGTCAAGGCCGGCAGCTGCGCCGGCTTCAAGAACACCACCGGGATCAGCAAGAGCACCATCAAGATCGCCAACGCCTCGGACATCAGCGGCCCGGTGCCGGGGCTGATGGAGTCCGCGCAGCAGGGGGTGAAGGCGTACGTGGCGTACTTCAACTCCGGCCAGAGCATCTGCGGTCGCAAGCTCGAGCTGATGAACCTGGACAGCCGTACCGACACCGCCGGTGACCAGCAGTCCGCGATCAAGGCGTGCCAGGAGGCGTTCGCGATGGTCGGGTCGCTCTCGGCGTTCGACCACGGCGGCGCGAAGGCGGTCTCCGACTGCGGCATCCCCGACGTACGCGCCGCCACCGTGAACGCCACCCGCCAGAACGCGCCCACCGTGTACGCCGCCAACTCCGTGCAGGTCGACGAGATCCCCGTGGTCGTTCCCGACTACCTGAAGTCGAAGCACCCGTCGGCGGCGAAGAACGCGGCGTTCCTCTACCTCAACGCGGGCGCCGCCGCGGCGAACGCAAAGAGCTGGATCGCCGGCTGGGGCAAGCGCGGCTTCAGGTTCACCTACACCGAAGGGATCGAGACCTCCGAGTTCAACTACTCGCCGTACGTCACCCAGATGAAGAACAAGGGCGTGAAGTACGTGCAGTTCCTCGGCTCGTACCAGCACGCGGTACGCCTCGCGAAGGCGATGCAGCAGCAGAGCTTCAAGCCGGACGTCTTCCTGCTCGACCCCACCGGCTACAACAGCAACTTCGTGAAGTCCGGCGGCTCGGCGGTCGACGGGGTGCGGGTGTTCACCAACAGCGTGCTGTTCGAAGACCCGCAGACCGCCGAGATGCGGCTCTACCGGGGTTGGCTGGAGCGGGTCGCGCCGGGCGCCACACCGTCCTACTTCGGGCTGTTCGCGTGGTCGGCGGCGCGGCTGTTCACCGAGCAGGCGCTCAAGCTGGGCGGCAAACTCACCCGGCAGAGCCTGCTGGCGGCGATCCGTACGGTGCGCGCCTGGACCGGGCACGGGCTGTTCGCGCCGCAGGACGTCGGCGGCCGCCACACCGCCGGCTGCAACTCGATCATCCAGCTACGCAATGGCAAGTGGGTGCACGAGTCGAAGCGGTACCTGTGCGGCTCGGTCCTCAACACCGGCGTCAGCGGGTGAGCCGCTGATGTCCACGCTGCTGTCCTTCACCGCGCTCGGACTGTTCACCGGCGCCGCGTACGCGATCGCCGCGTCCGGCTTGGTGCTCACCTACACCACCACCCGGGTGTTCAACCTGGCCCACGGCGCGATCGGGATGGTGATGGCGTTCGTCTACTGGCAGCTGTCCGTGGCGTGGGGGCTGCCGACCTGGGCAGCGCTCGGGCTGGTGCTGCTGGTGATCGCGCCGCTGTTCGGCATCGTGATCGAACGGGTGATGATGCGCGGCCTCGGCGACGCGCCGGTCGGGGTCGGGCTCGTCGTCACCGTCGGGCTTTTCGTCGGGCTGATCGGGGTGGCGCAGGCGTTCTGGCCGCCGGAGGCGCGTACCGTCGACCCGTTCTTCGGACAGGCCGGGATCACCGTCGGTGACGCGCAGATCAGCGCGCACAGCCTGCTCACCATCGCGCTGTCCGCGGCGGTAGCCGGGGGGCTGTACCTGCTGCTGAACCGCACCCGGATCGGCGCGGCGATGCGCGCCTCGGTGGACAACCCGGAGCTGCTCGGCCTGTTCGGCGGCCGGCCGCAGCGGGTCTCCATGGTGAGCTGGGCGATCGGCGCTGCCTCCGGGGCGCTCGCCGGGATCCTGCTCACCCCGGTGCTGTCCCTGGACTACTACGAGCTCACCCTGCTGGTGATCAACGCGTACGCCGCCGCGATGCTGGGCCGGCTGCGCAGCCTGCCGCTCACCTTCGTCGGCGCGATGCTGCTCGGCCTTGCCCAGTCGTACGCCGTCGGCTACCTGCCCACCGGTCAGCTGCTGCTCGGGCTGCGCGCCGTGATCCCGACGCTGATGCTGTTCGCGGTGTTGGTCTTCGTACCGCAGGCGCGGCTGCGGGTGGGTCAGGTGAAGGGGATCGTCTCGGCGCCGGTGCCGTCGCTGTGGCGCTCCGTGCTGGCAGGGCTTGTGCTGGTCGGCGTAGTCGCCGCGGCCACCCCACTGCTGTCCGCCGACCTCGCGCTGCTCGCCGGCACCGCGCTGGTGTACGGCATGGTGATGCTCTCCCTCGTGCTGCTCACCGGGTACGGCGGCCACGTCTCCCTCGCCCAGCTCACCTTCGTCGGGATCGGCGCGATGGTGCTGGCGAAACTGGACAGCTCGTCGGCGTACGCGCTGGTGGTGGCGGCGCTCGCGGCGGCGGCGGTGGGTGCGCTGATCGCGCTGCCGGTGCTGCGGCTCACCGGCCTCTACCTGGCGCTGGCCACGCTGGCGTTCGGGCAGCTGATGGACAAGCTGGTGTTCCAGGCGCCGTTCGCGTTCGGCTTCAACGAGAGCCTGACCGCGCGGCGGCTGAGCTTCCTGGGGTTGGAGTTCGGCAACGAGCGGGCGTACCTGGTGCTGATCGCGATCTGCTTCATCGGGATGGCGATCGGGCTGCTGGCTTTGCGCCGGGGCCGGATCGGCCGGCTGCTGCTGGCGATGCGGGACAGCCCCGCCGCCTGCGGCACCCTCGGGCTGAGTCTGCGCTGGTTCCGGGTCGGGCTGTTCGCCGCCTCCGCCGGGATGGCCGGCTTCGCCGGGGCGCTGCTCGCCGGGCTGCGGCAGACCGTCGCCGCTACCGACTTCCAGGTGTTCTCCAGCCTGCCGCTGCTGCTGCTCGCCGTGGTCTGCGGCGTCACCTCGGTCAGCGGCGCGCTCACCGGCGGCTTCCTGCTGATGCTGCTGCCGCTCACCCAGTCGGAGTACCCGGCGCTGGCCGGCGTGGTGTTCCTGATCATCGGCTTCGGCGCGGTCGGCCTCGGTCGGGATCCGAACGGGCTGGCGAACCAGGCGTTCCGACTGGGCGCGTGGCTGCGTGGTCAGCCCTGGTGGCCTCGCCGCTCCTCGTCCGAACCCCGCTGGCGGCTCCCGCTCCGGCCGAGGAGGTGCCCAGTGGCGTTGCTTGAGGTCGCCGGCGTCACCGTGCAGTTCGGCGGGGTGACCGCGGTCGACGGCGCGTCGATCACCGCCGAACAGGGCCGGATCACCGGTCTGATCGGCCCGAACGGCGCCGGCAAGACCACGCTGTTCAACGTGATCACCGGCCTGCAGCCGGCCACCCGCGGCGCGGTCTCCTTCGACGGGCGCAACCTCAACCGGTGGGTCCCCTCGCGCCGTGCCCGCGCCGGGATGGGGCGTACCTTCCAGCGGCTGGAAGCCTTCGGCTCCTTGACGGTACGAGAGAACGTGCTGGTCGCCGCCGAGATCCATCAAGGGATCCGGGGCCTGTTCGGGCACTCCGGCCCCACCGTGGACGAGCTGATGGTGCGGGTCGGCATCTCTTCCTACGCGGCACACCGGGCCGACGCGGTGCCGACCGGGGTCGCCCGGCTGCTGGAGATGGCGCGGGTGCTCGCGATCGATCCGAGGCTGCTGCTGCTCGACGAGCCGTCCTCCGGGCTGGACGAGTCCGAGACGGTGAACTTCGGCGCGCTGCTGCGCGAGCTGGCCGCCGAGGGGCGCGCGATCCTGCTGGTGGAGCACGACATGGAGCTCGTGATGAGCGTCTGCGACATCATCCACGTGCTGGAGTTCGGCAGGATCATCGCGTGCGGCACCCCGGAGGAGATCCGCGCCGACACCCGGGTGCAGGAGGCGTACCTGGGCGCCGAGCCGGCTGATCCCGCGCCTTCGCATGACACCGCCGTGCTGCCGGTCCCGGAGCAGTTGACCGAGGAGCTGTCGTTCCCCGGCCGGCACCGTGGGGAGATCGCATGACCCCGCCGATTCTTGAGCTCATCGGGGTACGCGCGGCGTACGGCCGGATCGAGGTGCTGCGCGGGGTGGAGCTCCGGATGCCACGGGGCGCCGTGGTGGCGCTGCTGGGCGCGAACGGCGCCGGCAAGACGACGCTGCTGAAGGTGATCAGCGGCCAGCTGGCGGCCACCGCGGGGGACATCCATCTCGCCGGCGTACACGTCAGCGGGGCGAGCCCGGACGAGCTGACCCGCGCCGGGCTCTGCACGGTGCCGGAGGGGCGCGGCGTCTTCCCGAACCTCACCGTCGAGGAGAATCTGCGGCTCGCCTCGTACGCCGGCGCCCCGGCCGAGCGGATCCTCGACGAGGCGTACGGGCGGTTCCCGAGGTTGGCGGAGCGGCGGCGCCAGCTCGCCGGCACCATGTCCGGCGGCGAGCAGCAGATGCTCGCGCTGGCCCGGGCGCTCACCAGCGATCCCGCGCTGCTGCTGCTCGACGAGCTGTCGATGGGGCTGGCGCCGATCATCGTGGACCAGCTGTACGAGACGGTCGCGCAGATCGCCGACGCCGGGGTGTCGATCCTGGTGGTGGAGCAGTTCGCGCGCAGTGCGCTGAAGGTCGCCGACTATGCGGCGGTGATGCACGGCGGGCGGATCGTCGCGACCGGGGAGCCGGCGGAGATCCGTACCCATCTGGCGGAGGTCTACCTCGGAGGTGCCGCATGATCCACCCCACGAAAGCGCTTCGCAAGCTTCGCGTTTCCGCGGGGGCCCCGGACCGTGTGATGCTCGGCCGGCTGGTGCTCGCGGCCGCGGTGCTCGGCGCCGTCGCGCTCCCCGGTGCGGCGACCGCCGGCCCCCCTGACA
>JBOGDG010000062.1:0-10860 GCA_050701655.1 Micromonosporaceae bacterium | reverse complement strand
CCTCGAGGCAGGACAGTCGGCTGCGGCTGGTCACCACGACGCCGCAGCCGCGCCCGCCCGGCAGCAGCGGCCGGACGTGGGCCTCGCCGCCGGCGTTGTCGAGAACCAGCAGAAGGCGCGGGTCTGCGGTGCGGCTGCGGAACAGCTCGCTGCGCTCCTCCGCGGTCTCGGGAATCGCGGAGCCGTCGACCCCGAGGCCGCGCAGCAGCCGGCCCAGCGCGTACGCCGCGTCCATCGGCTCCGCGCCGGTGCCGCGCAGATTGAGGAACAGCTGTCCATCCGGGTAGTAGGACCGGAGCCGGTGCGCGCAGTGCACCGCCAACGCGGTCTTGCCGACCCCCGCCTCACCGGCGACCACGATCACCGGAACGGCGGTGCAGTCCCGGCCCCGTTCCGCGGCCAACGGCGCCTCGACCAGCTTGATGTCGTCCTTCCGGCCGGTGAAGTCGGCCACGTCCGGTGGTAGGTGCGCCGAGACGCTGGCGGGCCCGCCGCCGCGAGTGACGGCACCCGACCCAGTTGGCGCTTCCAGGCTGGGATCGCCGGCGAGGATCGCCTGGTGCAGCCGCTGCACATCGGGCGCCGGCTCGACCCCGAGGTCGTCGATCAGCCGGCGTCGCAGGCGCTGGTACGCCTCGAGCGCCTCGGCGCGCCGGCCGGACCGGTGCAGCGCCAACATCAACTGCGCCTGTAGCCCCTCGCGCAGCGGATGCGTCGTGGCCAGCGCGTCCAGTTCGGCGATCACCTCGGAATGCCGGCCGAGTCTGAGGTCGGCCTCGACCCGCTGCTCGACGACGCGGGTCCGGCGTTCCTCGATCCGCAGCGCGTGGGTCTGCAGCACGGTGCCCGTCGGGACGTCGGCGAACGGCTCGCCCCGCCACAGTCCGAGGGCAGTGCGCAGCGTGTCGGCCGCGGTGACCGCGTCACCGGCGGCCAGGGCGGTTTCGCCGTGGTCGGCAAGCCGCTCGAACTGGTGCATGTCCACGTCGTCCGGCTCGACCCGCAGCAGGTAGCCCGCGGCGCTGGTGACGAGCACCTGCCCGGGCGCGTGCGGTCCCAGTTCCGGGGCGAGCGCCGCCCGCATCCGGGTGACGAAGACCTGCAACGAGTTGAGCGCCGACCGTGGCCGGCGCTCTCCCCAGAGCTCCTCCATCAGATCATCGGCCGAGACCGGTTCGTTCGGCCGTACCAGCAGCAGGGCGAGGGCGGTGCGCAGCCGCGGCGCGCTCGGCGCGCACTCCCGGCTGCCATCCACGACAGTCAGAGGCCCGAGCACTCCGTACCGCATCTGATTGTTATATCGCGATGTGTAACATCACGTGATCACCTGAATGGTCAGGTCATGAGCGGACAGCGACAGATGCTGACTGGCGTGGTGACCGACGCCGAGGTGGACACCGCTCTTGTGGCGGGCCTGATCGACCTGGCGAGGCTGCTCTACATCAGCGGGGACATCCGCGGTGGCAAGGTTTACCTGCGGAAACGTTGCCGCGAGCATGGTGTGTTCGAAGCCCTGGTGTACGGCGACGCCCAGATGTATCTGGACTCGGCGCGGTTCAACAAGCCGGGCACGATCCCGCTGCGGTTCCAGACGGAGGTGCGGGAGGGCTGCCCGTCGGACTGTGGGTTGTGCCCGGAGCATAAGCAGCACGCGTGTCTGGGGATCATCGAGGTGAACACCGGCTGCAACCTGGACTGCCCGATCTGTTTCGCCGACTCGGGGCACCAACCGGACGGCTACTCGATCACGGTCGAGCAGTGCGTCCCTGCCGACAGATGAGTTCATCGCCAACATCGAGGCGGTCGCGAAAACGCGATTCGACTGCAAACCTACCCGCAACAGAATCTCCCGGCCGAGGACTGGGCGCTGCTGGTGAAGGCGGGCGTGCTGCTGCCCGCGCTGCCGAAGGAGTACGGCGGGCGCGACAGCCACGTCGAGATGTGCCGGGTCGTGGAGACCCTCGCCGAGCAGAACCTGCCGATCGGCATGTACACGAAGATCATCACCGCGGTGGCGCTGCGCCCGATCGCGATGCGCGCCAGCGAAACGGCGAAGCGGGAGGTGCTGCCGCTGTTCGCCGCCGACAAGCCGATGATCTGCGGCTTCGCCTCCACCGAACCGGGGCGCGGGTCGGCCATGTCGAGCATGCGCACCACCTACGAGGAGGTCGACGGCGGCTACCGGATCCGCGGCAGAAAACACTGGCAGGGCTTCAGCGCCACCGGCCACTGGTGGCTGGTCAGCGCCAAGAACGACACCGACGGCCGCACATACGGCTACTTCATCGTGAAACGCGGCGAAGGCTTCACAACCATCCAACGGTACGAGCCACTGGGAATGAAGGCCCTCGACTACGGCCTCAACGACATCGACGCGTTCGTCCCAAAGCACCGCAAAGTCGACGCAGAAACCACGAACCTCAGCGCCATGGTGGAAATGCTCATGCCTCCCCGAGCCATGATGGCCGCCCTGGCGTGCGGGTTCCTACGCAGGATCAACCGCGAAGCCCACGCGTACGCGACAACCGCCACATCGGGCCCGGGCCGCTGTCGGCCATCCGCTTCGCCAAATACCGGCTCAAGGCGATCGAGACCTCGTACACCATCTGCGAAGCGCTCAACCACTACCTGCTCACCGCGCTGAACGTGAAGGCCGACATGACACACGCCTTCCCCGCCGTACAAGCCATCAAGACGCTCGCCACGGAACGGCCGACATCGACGGCATCGCACGCGAGTTCCACCTACTCGACCAAGGCATCCTCGACCAAGACAGCGGCGCCGCGCCGCCAGTCCGCACAGCGCAGTCCCGTTCCATCCCCGCGCCCGCCGACGCGTGACCATCGGGATCCCGCCGGCCGTCTACCGGCGCTTCGGGCTCGACGTGCCGCCGCTGTTCGCCGACGCCGCCGTGATGCCGGTTCCCGGATTACCGTTTCCTAGACCACTGAAGACGCGCGCGGGCGCCCCGCGGTGATGACGGAACTGCTGCGCGCCGCCACGTCCCGGGCCAGATTATCCCGAACCATCCAGACCAGTAAGGATTAGAACGAACTCTGACTCTCTCTTCGACTCACTTCTGGGTGGCGGTCAGGCGGCCTTCGCAGGCGATCTCGACGGGTGCAAGGTGCTCTACCAGCCGGTCAACAAGATCGCTGTCTGCTTCGCCGAGGGTGCGGCGATCCGTACCGGGGAGCACCGGCAACCTCAGTAGCCGGGGCTGATTTCGTCTGCGCCGCAGACCGGTGTGAGGAACTGTGCCGTGCGGCTGGCGTCCCACCGTTCACCGTGCCTGGTCAACACCAGCCAGGTGTACGCGGAGCCGGGGCTGAGCCGGGTCAATGTCACGGTGCCGGCGGTGGGTGGCAGGTCCTCGGTGACCGCGTACCGCCCGTTGCGGTAGCCGTCGGCGTACGGGGTGTAGACCACCCGCTGGGTGCCGGTGTCCGTCGCCGGCTTCCAGGTCAGCTCCACGTACGGGGTGCCGGTCTCGCATCGGGTGGTGTTGGCGAGCGAGCCGGCGGCCTTGCCTGCCTTCGGTTTCGGGGTCGGCAACGGTGATCGGCGGGGCTCGGAGTAGCGCGTGCCGCCCGGCGCGGGCGGAGAGACGGTGCTGTTGCTGGTGCCGGTGGCGCCGCCGTCGGGGTCCGATGGGGCCGAACAGCCGGCTACGCCGGCCAGCAGCAGCACCATGATCAGATGTCGCATCATCGGGTAACCCCTTCCGCGTTGCCCCGCATCAGCTTCGACGGGCCGATGGATGCTCCGGTTCCAGGTGAGGGTCCGGCCGGACGGGTGCGGCTCCGGCCGGGCCAGACCGCCCGGACGGAGCCGCCTCCACTTAGATTCCGCCTTTGATCAGGACCTTGCGGACGGCGTGGTTGTTCGCCGCCACCGGGTCATAACTCGGGGCCACCACGTCGGCGACGTTGGTGATCGTGCCCTTGTTGCCCTTCACCCGCACGTACACGTTGATCGAGTACGACTCACCGGGGGCCAGCACCGGGACGGTGCAGGTCAGGGTGTTCGCGCCCGCGTCGAAGGTGCAGGTGCCGTTGCCGCTGTCGGAGATGAACGGCGCGTCCTTCGCCGGCGGCAGGGTGTCGACGAACGTGGTCGCCGGGGAGTCCGACGGGCCGTTGTTCGTGACGGTGACCGTGTAGTCGACCGTGGCGGACGGCTTGTAGTTGTCCGCACTGGAGGTCTTCACGATCTGCAGGTCGGCCCGCCGGGCGATGGTGGTCGTCACCGGGGCGTTCACCTCGTTGGCGGCATCGGCCAGGTTCGGCGTACTGCTGGTGGCGGTCGCCTCGTTGGTGATGTCGGTGAGGTGCGGTGTACTCGGCTTCACCGTGGTGTGGATGGTGACCACCGCGTACTCGTCCGGCGCCAGGTCGGCCAGCTCACACCGTACGTCGTACGGTGCCCCGACCACCTGCACACAGGTGCCGGTGCCGCGGGAGACCTCCACGCCGGTGAAGCTGACCTCGTCGGGCAGCGTGTCGGTGACCCGGATCGTCCGGGCCGTCGACGGACCGCCGTCGTTGCGTACGGTCACCACGTAGTCCAGTGGCATCCCCGCCACCGGGCCCAGCGTGCCGGCCTTGGACACCTTGCTGATCGTCAACATCGCCCGGGTCTTGATGGTGGTGTCGGAGTGGCCGAGGTTGTTGGAGTTGTCGGGATCGACGGTGTCGCTGCTGACCCCGGCGTCGTTGTGCAGCAACCCGGTGGTGCCCGCCTGGACCCGTACCGTGATCGTCATGGTCCGCGAGGCTCCGCTGGCCAACGAGTCGAAGGTGCAGGTGGTCGGGCGGTTCGGGTCACCCGGTACGCCGGCGTTGCAGCTGCCGGCGCCACCACCGACGGAGACCGAGATGACCTCCGTACCGGCCGGGACCAGGTCGCGGACCACGACGTTGCGCGTGGTCGACGGCCCGGTGTTGCCCAGGCTCAGCGTCCAGCTCATCGTCTCGCCCGCCACCACCGGGTCGGTGCTGTCGGTCTTGGCCAGCGACAGGTTGGCGAGCGCGGTGACGGTCAGCGAGAGCTCCGCCCGGTTGTTGGACGAGTCGGGGTCGGGGGTGTCCGACCTGACCGTCGCCACGTTGTTCACGTCCTGTCCCTCGTTGGAGACGAACTCGTACGTGATCGTGGCCTGCCCGGTGTTGCTGGCCGATACCGCGGCCAGCGCGCCGAGGTTACAGCTGAACTTCCGCCCGCCGGTCACCGTGGTCACCGGACCGCACGTGCCCTGGCTCGGCGTGATCGCCGAGACCGTGATCGGCTGTGCCGACAGGATGGTGTCGTCGACCACCACGTCACGGGCGTACGACGGGCCATTGTTGGTCACGAAGATGGTGCACTTGACCACTTCGCCGGCCGGGACCGTGGTGTCGGGCTTGCACATCTTGTCCACCCGTACCTCCGCCGAGTCCTCGATGATCGAGATCTCGGTGACGGAGTTGTCGGACGAGTCGGGATCGACCGCGCCACCACTGCGTACCGACGCGGTGTTCGTGATCGAGGTCGGGCCGGTGGTGACGACCGCGTCCGGCTTCACCGAGGTCTTGATGGCGAACGTCTTCGACGCGCCGGAGGCGATCGTGCCCAGGCTGCAGCTCAGGGTGCCGGAGCCGGGCGGGTTCTCGGTGCAGTTGCCCGTGCTGGTCACATAAGTCACCTGCGGCGGCAGCTGGTCGGAGACCACCACGTCCGGCGCGCTGTCCGGCCCGTCGTTGGTCACCGTGATGTCGTAGTAGAGCTGTTCGCCCGCGATCGCGGGGTCCGGACGGGCGTTCTTGGTGATCGACAGGTCTGCGTTGGACGGCGTGAGCCGCCAGGCGCCGCGGCCCTGCGTACCCACGTAAATCTGGGTGGGTGCGCCCGCCTCGTGGTCGAAGTACGCGAACCTCGGCTGCGGCAGGTGTGGCGTACCGCTGGCCGCGGGTGCGTACGGGTCGGTCAGCAGCGACCAGGTGGTGCCGTCGTCGGTGCTGATGAAGACCCCGGAGTCGTGGCCGCCGGCGACGATCGTGTTCGGGTCCTCGCCGTCGAAGGCCATCAGGGTGGGCTGAATGTAGCCGGCGAAGCCGGTGAAGTCGGTCGGCCCGCTGGTGTTGCGGTAGCGGAACGCGCCGTTGCCGGTCATCATCGCGTCGAGCTGGGTGTCCGGCGTCCAGGTCTGGCCGCCGTCGTTGGAGCGCACCATGCGTGCGTTGTTCTGCGAGTGCGCGGCGTACAGCCGGTTCGGGTTGGACGGGTCGACCGCCCAGACGCCGACGCCGCCGGCGCCGATGTTGGTGTCGATCCGGGTCCAACTGCCGTTCGGGTTGGTGCCCGAGTAGCGCCACAGCTGAGAACCGCCGCGGTTGTCGCAGCCACCGGCCTGGGCGTAGAACACCACCGTGCCGGTGCTCGACACCGACGACTGGATGCCGCAGACCGTGGCCGGCGTACTCGCCGTGCCGATCTGGGTCCAGGCCACCGGGCTCGCGCCGATGTCGAAGGTGGTGTAGACGCCGCCGCTGTCGATCAGCACCATGTCGTCTTCGCCGAAGAACGCCATCGCGGAGACCGGCGAGAAGCCGGGGATGCTGCCGACCGGCTGGTTGATGGTGCCGCCGCCGCTACCGTCCAGGTTCGTACGCTGCAGCCGGGTCAGCCGTTGTTGCAGCACACCGTCCAGACGGCGCGTTCGTCGTCCTGGAGTACGTCGAACACGTCGCAGCAGTTCGGCTCGTTCCAGGTCGGCGGGTCGGCGCCGGCGTTGGTGGTGAACACGCCACCGGCGTCCTGCATGCCGTACGCCAGGTTCTCGTTGGTCGCCCCAGCGGCATCAGAGCCGGACATCCCCCACAGCCATTCGGCGTGCATGCCGACGTTGGCGCGGGACCAGTTCGGGTTGTGGCAGTCGCTGCCGGTGTCGGTGTTGACGTGCATCCCGCCGTCGCTGGAGAACAGCGTCGGGCAGGCGTCCACGGTCGCGGTCGGGTCGAACGCGATGTCACCCATGTCGTCGTGCGCGCCGGCGGAGCGGGTGAACGGGCCGGCCCATCCGGCGGGCGGGCCGGGGTTGCCGGCGATCGGCGGGATCCGGCCGGCGGGACACCGCAGCGCGCCGCCTGGTGCCGGTGTGGCCGGCGTGGTGCACGCGCCGCGGAACAGCCGTACGTCACCGAACCACAGGTCGAAGACGTCGTTGCCGCCGTTGTCGGCGCGCTGGTTGGTGGCGACCAGCGGGATCCGGCCCTGGGTACGGCTCTCCGGCGAACCGAGCTGGGTCCAGGTGGCGCCAGCGGCGTTCGCGGCGTCGTCGGTCTCCCAGATCGAGACTCCGGAGGTAGCGAAGACCACGTACGGCTCGTCCGGCGAGGCGGCGAGCGTACAGAGGCCGGACCCGGGTGCGGTCGCGGCCTGGACCCAGGTCGCGCCACCGTCCGGGGAGTGGAAGAAGCCCTGCGTACCGCAGACGTCCAGGGAACCGCCGGCCTGCGCCAGCACGTCCCACACCTGTCCCGCGTTGCCGGAGCCGGTCGGGTCGAGGAACGTCCAGGTGTCGCCGGAGTCGGTGCTGCGGGCCAGCCCGCAGTTGGTACCGATGTAGACGGTCGCCGGCTGGTCCGGGCGGATGCTGATGCCGAACGCGGACGGCTCGGTACGGGTCGTGGTGGTGCACGGCGTACCGGTGCCGGGGTTAGCCGAGGCCGGGTGCGCCCAGGTGGCGCCGCCGTCGTGGCTGACCTGGATCCCGGCGACGCTGGTGGTACGCCCGTCGTAGAACGACGAGGCGTACACGTTGCCGGTGTTACCCGGGTCGACCTTCACGTCCCAAGTGGCGTGCGGCAGGTGGGTGTCGAGGTGACTCCAGGTCGCTCCGGCGTCGCGGGTCAGGAACAGCCCGCCCCATTCGCTGGCGATGTACGCCGTGTCGGGGTCGCCCGCGACGACTCCGATGCCGTTGACCCGCCCGCCGGTGGTGGCGTCCGCATCGGAGTTGTTCGATACGTCCGGGTTGATGTCCGTGGCCTGGCCGGCGTACGCGGGGATGCCGCCGGCGATGATGAGGATGAACGCGAAAAGCCCAACGGTGGCCGATCTCGACCAGGGTTGGAGTCGCGCCCGTGTCGGTGTGAACACAGCCGCCTCCTACCGTCGCCCTTCCGGGATGTGGGCGACATCACCCGAGCCAACTATCGGCAGATGTCGATGGATGCGGCGCAGACGGCTATCCGACAGAGCTCGAGGGAACCGGCAGCCGGTTCGGCGCCGGACGCCGGGCACGTCGGAGATGCCGCCCTGACGACAGATCAGGTGGTTTGTTCACCATCGGCGTCGAGGTGCTCCAACTCCGACGCCGGCTCGAGAACCTTGACTCCGTGGATCAGACTCGCCGGGCATGGGACTTGATCTGTACGTGGGTCCGCTGACCCGCTACTACCTCGGCGACTGGCAGACGATCACGCAGCAGTTGGGTGCGCAGCTGGGGTACGAGGTGAGCGTCGTTCGCCCTGAGCCCGAACCCGAGGACCGCGTGACCGACCCCGGCGTGGTGCTGGGCGCGGTGCGGGACTGGCAGGAGGGCATCGGCGAGGCGCTCGGCAGTCCGCTGGACTGGTCGGAGGGGCCGGCGCTGCCGTACTGGACCGACAAGCCCGACTGGGACGGGTACGGCGCGGTGGCGCTGCTCGCCGCCTACGACGAGCATCCGGACCTGCGTCACGAGGCCGACGACCCCCGCGCTTTCGCCGACGCGCCCGCGCACCAGGAAGCGTCCGCTCAGCCGGAGCGCTACTACTCGCTGCTGGGTGGCGTGGAGTGGTGGCTGCCGCTGTCGGTGGATCCGGTCGTCATCGAGGCGTCCCCGCCGGCCGGTGAGCCGCTGCGGATGGCCAGCGTCGATCGCCTGCTGAGCGAGCTGCGGCTGTTGGGCGAGCGCACCGGGATTCTCGCCGGCCACGACCTCGAGGAGGTACGGCGGGCCGGCCCGGCCGACGACGGGGCACCGGTGGAGGAGCTGGCGCGTTTCGGGCTCGCGGTGATGCTCGCGCTCGCCGAGGCCGCCGCCGAGCATCGGCAGCCGCTGCTCATGGACTACTGAGCCGCCCGCGGACTGCGTCCCCGCGCCCATGCGATCTCTCGAGATCAGCTACAGCAGGCGTCACTTGGCGAAGAAGGCAAGCTGGTAGCCATCGGGGTCATCCAGGAGGAACTCCCGCCGGCCGGAGCGATCCTTGCGGGGCTCACTCGAGGGCATCAGGCCGTGGGCAAGCACGGCGCCGTAGAAGTCGTCGATGGGCGTCCCCGGCATGGTGGTGCCGAGCGTGCCGCCGACGAAGGTCATCGCGGCGAGCAGCACTGCGATGCCGGCGAGCAGACCGACCGCGAACCGCCGGGGCCGGCCCCCGGCGACGATCGGCTGTACGGCGCCGTACGGCTCCGTCACGTTGCCGACCACCACGGCGGCGAGCAGCGCGAGCCCTGGCTCCCCGCTGGCGACCATGAGGCCGAGGGCGAGCGACCGCGCGTCCAGCGTTGACATCTGCGCAAATGGTAAGGAAAGTTAACTGAAGCTGAACGCCCGAAGCCAACGCCCGAAGCCAACGCCCGAAGCCAACGCCCGAAGCCTCAGGAGGATGCCATGATCATCCCCACCGCACGGCGTCGCCGATATCAGGCGTACGCCGTCGCCGCCTTCCTGTTCGCCACCACCGGTCTGACGTGGGCCGCGACCGCGCCGGCCAGCGCCGGGGTGGCTTCGATACAGGACGTCGTACCGGCGCCCGTGTCGGTGCAGCCGGCGTCCGGAACGGCGTACACGCTGCCGGCGGACGCGACGATCTTCACCCACGCCGGCTCCGCCCCCGCCACCGACGTCGGCAACTACCTCGCCGAAATCCTGCGCCCCTCCACCGGGTACGCGCTGCCGGTCACCACCGCCGGATCCGGCGACCCGACCAGCGGCATCTCGCTGTTGCTCTCCGGCGCCGACGGCAGCGTCGGCCAGGAGGGCTACCAGGTCGACGTGAACGCCAGCCGGGTGGTGATCCGGGCACAGACAGCCACCGGACTGTTCCACGGCGCGCAGACACTACGCCAACTGCTGCCGGCGGAGATCGAGAGCACCACCGTGCAGTCCGGTCCGTGGACAGTGCCGGGCGGCACCATCACCGACTACCCGCGGTTCGCGTACCGGGGGACGATGCTGGACGTAGCGCGGCACTTCCACCCGGTGGCGACGCTCAAGCGTCACATCGACCGGATGGCGCTGTACAAGATCAACTACTTCCACATCCACCTCTCCGACGACCAGGGCTGGCGCATCGTCGTCGACAACTGGCCACGGCTGGCCACCTACGGCGGTAGCACCCAGGTCGGCGGTGGTCCCGGCGGCTACTACACCAAGGCCGAGTACTCAGACATCGTCGCGTACGCGAAGGCGCGCCACATCACGATCGTCCCCGAGATCGACATGCCAGGGCACACCAACGCCGCGCTCGCCTCGTACGCCGAGCTCAACTGCAACGGCCAGGCGCCCCCGCTGTACACCGGCACCGACGTCGGGTTCAGCTCGCTGTGCACCACCAAGGAGGTCACGTACACCTTCGTCGAAGACGTGTTGAGGGAGATCGCAGCGCTCACGCCCGGGCCGTACCTGCACATCGGCGGCGACGAGGCGAACGTGACGCCGCACGACCAGTACGCGGCGTTCCTCAACCGGGTGCAGCCGATGGTGCCCGGGCTGAGCAAGCGGGTGATGGGCTGGCACCAGATCGGCGCGTCGGCGGTGCAGCACTCGCCCAACCGGGTCGTGCAGTACTGGGGGCTGAACAACTCCGACAACCTGGTGAACACCGCCGT
>JBOGDG010000061.1:0-10938 GCA_050701655.1 Micromonosporaceae bacterium | reverse complement strand
GTCCTGCACCATCATCGTCACGTCGCGCAGGTCGAGCCGCTCGATGAACTCCTCCACGATCCGGGCGTGCTCGGCGACGGTGTAGCCGTACCCGGGCGGGGCCGTGGACAGCCCGAACCCCGGGTAGTCCAGCGCGATGCAGCGGAACCGGTCCGAAAGCCCGCGCACGATGTGCCGGTACAGGAACGACCAGGTGGGGTTGCCGTGCAGGCACAGGAACACCGGTCCGTCGCCCTCGTCGATGTAGTGCACCTTGGCGCCGGCGACGTCGGCGAAGTGGCTCTGGTACGGGAACAGCTCCTGGTTCACCCACGCGGGCCGTACTGTCATGCGGTCAGAATGCACCAGCCGAGCGCCGACAGCTCCGGTCAGCTCGATTTTTCTCGGGTACGCCGGCGGGTCAGCAGTGCGTCGACGGCCTTGTCTCCGGTGGGCGGGGTGTGCCGGGTGGGCGCGCCGGCGGCCAGCAGCACCCGTACGGTGCCCAGGTAGTCGCCGTCGGCGGCGCGGTTGTTCCGCAGCCCCCAGATCGCGCAGTCCAGCGGCGTGGGCCCGTCCTCGTCGAACGCGCAGTCGTGCAGGTCCGCGCCGCGTCCGACCAGCAGCCGTACGGTGTCGGTGCGGCCGTGCATGGCGGCCTGGTCGAGCGGAGTGAAGTTGCTCCAGCCCCGGGTGTCGACGTCCAGGCCGGCGTCCAGCAGCGCCCGCACCACGTCGGTACGCCCCAGCAACGCGAACTGGCCGAGGATCCAGCCGTACCCGACGTCCGGGTTGCCCAGAGCCGGCGGCGGTGCGGCCGGCAGCCGGGTCGACTCGCCCCGGGCGACGGCGAGCACGGCGGAGTCGACCTCGTCCAGCTCCGCGGTCGCGCCCCGTTCGACCAGCAGCTGGTACGCGGCGAGGTGGCCGCACCGGGCGGCGAGCGCGAGCGGGCGGCGGCCTACGTCCCAGCGGGTCCACGGCTGGTTCAGATCGGCACCGGCGTCCAGCAGCATCGTGAGGATCCCCAGGCCGCGACCCCGCGCGATGGCGTGGTGCAGGCAGCAGTACGTGTCGACGTCGACGCCCTGGTCCAGGAACCACCGCAGGCCGTCGGCGTCCTCGAAGTCGAGCTTGTGCACCACGCACTTCTCGTGACCCGGCTGGTACAGCAGCTCCAGGAACGCAGTGTTGGACTGCTCGCAGGCGTGGTAGAAGGCGTCCTCATCCTTGTCGGCGCCGCGCTCGACGAGCAGCCGCGCGACCGTCAGGTCACTGCGCTCCACCGCACCGAACAACGCCGACATCCGCCACCCGCCGTCCTCGACGGTGTGGCTGTCGGGGTCCGCGCCGGTGTCCAGCAGCAGCCGTACGCACTCCCGTACGTCTGCCGGCGCCCCTGTCGAGCGGCGCAGCAGCACCAGCAGCGGAGCCAGACCGCCGACCTCGGCCGTGGCCGAAGCCGGAACGTCCCGCAGAATCGCCGACAGCGCCGGTACGTCGGCCATCACCAGCGCCCGCTCGATGCCGTGCAGCTGGGCGGCCTGTACGTGGTGGAGCAGCTTCGGCCAGCTGTCGAAGCCGTACTCGCGGGCGAGGTCGTGCAGCGCCTGGCTCAGCGCGATACCGCCTGCGCGTTTACGCGACTTGGCCAGCTTCCGCAGGTACTCCAGGGATGGGCGCTCAGGTAGCTCAGACACGGCGAACCTCCGGCTGCCCGTGTCCGCGTAGCCGGGCCGAGGTCCGTCGACTGATGATCACGCCATGGCCGGTGGGATAGTCCCTTCCCCGCGGACCGGGTGCGCCCGGCGACGCGCCGCCAGCATAACGCCAGCCCGGCAGCATCGGGTCCCTCAACGCGGGTCGGCCAGCATTCAGTGAGCCGAACTCGGCGATGCCGTACCCGAGCGCCTGGGTCTGGTCGAGCATCACGCCCTCGACCTCGGGGTGGCGGTCCGCCCGGCGGTGTCTTCAGCCGCCGCCGGTGCGGATCATCTGTTCGTTCATGATCAGGAACGCGCCGAGGCCGTGGAAGTCGTTGGTGGCGCGGGTACGCCCGTAGTAGTAGCTGACCACGTCGTCGACGTTGGTGCCGATGGAGATGTCGCGTACGTAGGTCAGCCCGTTGGAGCCCATCGAGACCTTCGCCAGCACGCCCTGGTAGCCCCTGCGGGCGACGTCCCGGTAGCTGGCGTCGACGTACCCGCGTTCCACCGCGCGGGAGATGGTGAAGCTGTACATCGCCGAGCAGGAGGTCTCGGTCCAGTTGCGCGAGTCGCTGCCGTGGGTGACCACCTGGAACCACCGGCCGGTCGCCGGGTCCTGGTGCCGGGCGAACCCGGCGACCAGATTGCGCAGGATGCCGATCAGGGCGGCTCGCCGGGGGTGGTCTGAGGGGAGCAGTTCGAGTAGATCGATCGCGGCCATCCCGTACCAGCCGATGGCGCGGCACCACGACAGGCCGTTGGTGTAGCCGTACTCCGGATGCACCCAGCTCGCGGTGAGGCCGCCCGGCTGGTCGTACGCGTGGTAGAGCAGGCCGGCGGCGCTGCCCGAGGTGCGCTGCAGGTGGCTGGCGTAGATCTGAAGCTGCCGCGCCGACTCGTCGTTGCCCCAGGTGGCGTCGTTGAACAGCTGGCCGTAGCGGATCACGAACGGGTTCACCATGAACACCCCGTCTGCCCACAGCTGGCCCTGCCGGGAGTCCGAGGTGGAGTGCCACCAACCCCCGTCGGAGGTACGGGGGTACGTGCGCAGCCGGTCCCGGATCTTTTTGGCCGCGATCCGGTACCGGGACTGTCCGGTTTCCCGGTACAGGATCAGCAGCACGTTGCCCGACTCCATGCTGTCGAGATTGTTGAAGCTCTGCGAGATGTTGCCGCTGCTGTCGACGAAGCGGTCCGCCCAACTCTTGATGTACGCGAGGTACCGCGGGTCGCCGGTGCGTTGGTAGACCAGGTACTGCCCGTACAGGTAGAGGCCGCGGGTGTATGACCAGCCGCCGAGGGTGCCCGGTGTGTAGCGCCGCATGGTGGACTCCACCACGGCGGTGGACCAGTCGACGGCGGGCGGGTCGTACCCGAGAGTGAGCTTGTCGACGTTCGGCCCGCCGTTGGAGGTGACGGCGGTGGCCCGGATGGTGTTGGTGCCGGCATTCAGGGTCACGGTGGCGGTGCTGACCTGCCAGGACGGCCAGGAGCCGGTGCCGCCGAATCCGAGGTTGTCGGCGGCGAGCGCCCCGTTGACCGCGATGTCCATCGGGCGGTTCGTGCTGGTGCCGTTGGCGTAGCGGAAGCCGATCGCGACGCTGCCCACCTCGGCCACCTGCACCGTCCACTCCACGTAGCTGCCGGTCTCGTTGTAGTAGTTGACGAACCCGGTGCCGGTGAAGCCGGAGTGGTCGGAGTCGATCTGTCCCCGGTAGATGGTGGCGTCCTCTGCCTGGTAGTCGACCGCCTGCGTGTCGGCGGCGGACCGCTCCGCGGCGACGGCCGCCGCCGGCAGCGAGGAGCCGACCAGCCCGGCGCCGATCAGCCCGGCGAGCAGGGCGTGCCCGGTACGGAACCCCCAGCGGCTGCGTGAGTTTCGGTGACTGTTCATGCGGCACATCCCCACTGAGCGGCTTCGGCCTGGCTTCGGCGTGGTGCCGATGAATATACATCCGAGGTCTTCTCGGATGAAATACCTATCTGGCACAGCCTGAGGCTTGTGAAGGGCAATAGATGGGATCTATGTTCCCTCTGTGTACGCGTAGCCACGTGCCGTGAAAGGAGGCTCCGATGGAGTCGTGGACAGGGCGGAGCTGGTCCAGGAGCGGGGCCGTCGTCGCGGCGGGTGTGATGGCGATGGGCCTGCTCGTCGGGTCGAACCCGGCACCCGCGTACGCCGATCTGCAGCACCCCCGGCAGGAGTTCCTCCGCAACTCGCAGGCCGGCCTGTTCCTGCACTGGGGGCAGCGCACGTACCCGCAGCACACCAGCTGCGGCGCCTGGGAGCGGGACGTGACCGACGGCGGCTGGAGCGCGAGCTACTGGGTGAACGAGGCGAAGAAGCTGCACGCGCAGTACCTGGTGCTCGCCACGTTCCACAGTCGACTCGGGTACGCCAGACCCTGGCCGTCCGCGATCCCCGGCAGCTGCCGTACCAACCGCGACTTTCTCGGCGAGCTGGTCACCGCCGGCAACGCCGCCGGGCTCAAGACGATCCTCTACATGACCGACGATCCGCAGTGGCACAACGAGGGGCTGCCGTCCGGGCAGAGCTGGCTCAACTCGTCGGCGTACTCGCAGTACAAGGGGCGCAGCGTCAACCTGACCACCCGGGACGGCTTCGGCGAGTACAGCTACGACCTGTTCGTCGAGGTGATGCAGCGCTACCCGAACCTCGCAGGCTTCTGGATCGACAACGACAACGCGTACTGGGAGCGCAACAACCTCTACGAGCGGATCCAGCGGGACCGGCCGAGCTTCACGTTGAGCAACAACAACGAAGACACGCCGATCATGGACATGGTCAGCAACGAGCAGAAGACCGGCATGACCCCGTCGTACGACTATCCGCAGGCGGTGTGGACGGCGGCGCCCCGGCTGATCGAGGCCGCCTACAAGCTGCCCAGCTCCGGGGCCTGGTGGTACAACGGCTCCAACCCCTCGGTCGACTACCGGCTCAACGTCGGGCGGTACATCACCAACTCCGGCTCGTCGATCAAGTCGCTGATGGCCGAGACCGCGATGGTCAACGGCCGGCTCCCGAGCAACCAGGAGGCGTACAACAACTTCCTGAACGGCTACCTGAGCCCGATCTGGGGGTCGATCCACGGCACCGAGGGCGGCGGCTACATGTACGGCGGCCTCAAGCCCGGCTTCTGGAACGACGGCGCCCACGGCGTGACCACGATCAGCAAGACCGACCCGGACCTGCACTACATCCACGTGGTGACCCGCCCGTCGGGCAGCACGCTGCGGCTGCGGGACAACGGGTACCGGGTGACCGGGGTGATCAACTACCGCACCGGCGCCAGCGTCAGTTTCGCCCAGGGCGGCGGGCACCTGACGCTGTCCGGGATCTCGAGCTGGGATCAGTACGACACGGTGTTCACGGTGCGGACGGCGGGGCGGGAGGGGATCTACCCGGCGTCGTCGTACACCATGAGCTCCAGCGCCTCGGCGACCGGACATCCGGCGTCGTACGCCGCGGACGGCAACTACCTGACGTACTGGGACAGCAACCGGACCACGCCGGTGTCGCTGCGGTTCGACCTGGGCTCCGCGAAGCGGGTGCAGTATCTCGCGCTCAACCAGCGAGAATGGTCGCCCACCCACAACCGTGAGACATTCGGCCGGGCCGAGGACTCCGCCCGGATCCGGGACTACCGCGTGTACGTCTCCAGCGACGGCAGCAGCTGGGGCAGCCCGGTGAAGACCGGCAGGCTGCCCAGCCACCGCGGCGTGACGATCATCGACCTGCCGGCCACCACCACCCGGCACGTACGGCTAGAAGTCCTCAATACGTGGTCCTCCTCGTCGGTGCCGAGGTTCTACAAGCTGCTGGGCATCGACGAGGCGTGGATCGGTTCGCACTACGCCGGCTCCGACACGCCGCCCCCGTCGAACCGGTACGAGGCGGAGAACGCGTCCTGCGACGGCACCCTCGACTCCGACCACGCCGGCTACTCCGGGATTGGCTTCTGCAACACCACCAACGCGGTGGGCTCCACTGTGGAGTGGACCGTCAACGCCGAACAGGCCGGCCAGGCACGCGTCACATTCCGGTACGCCAACGGCACCACCGCCGACCGGCCGATGGAGCTCAGCGTCAACGGCGCCTCCGCCGGGTCGGTGAGCTTCCCCGGCACCGGCGGCTGGTCGACCTGGCAGACCACCACCGCGACGGTCAATCTGAGCGCCGGCGCCAACCGGATCCGGCTCACCGCGACCACCGCCGGTGGCGGGCCGAACCTGGACTACCTGGAGATCGAGGGGCAGCCGCCCCCGACGACCCGGTACGAGGCGGAGAGCGCGACCTGTCAGGGCACCGTGGACTCCGACCACACCGGCTTCTCCGGCACGGGTTTCTGCAACACCACCAACGTGGTCGGCTCGTCGGTGGAGTGGAGCGTCACCGCGCCCGCCGCCGGCACGTACACCCTGAGTTTCCGGTACGCCAACGGCGCGACGGCGGACCGGCCGATGGACCTCGGCGTCAACGGCGCACCGGCCGGGTCGGTGAGCTTCCCTGGCACCGGCGCGTGGTCGACCTGGCAGACCGTCACCACCACCGTGACCCTCGTCGCGGGCGCCAACACGGTCCGGGCTGTCGCGACCACCGCCAGCGGCGGACCCAACCTCGACTACCTGGAGGTGGCCCAGTGAACCGAGCAGCGGCTGTCCTGTGCGGTGTCCTTCTGCTGGTGCCCGTCGAGCCGGTCGCGGCCGGCGCCACGACGGCCGGCGCCGGGCCGGGGTCCACGGCGTCGCAGGAAGCCACGTTCAACGTGCGGGACTACGGCGCCACCGGCAACGGGTCCACCAACGACACCGCCGCCATCAACCGCACCATCACCGCCGCCAACAACGCGGGCGGCGGGATCGTGCAGTTCCCGTCCGGCACGTACCGGTCCGCGAACTCGATCCACCTGAAGAGCAACGTCACCATCCAGCTCGACTCCGGCTCCACGATCCTGGGCTCGCCGAACGACACGTACGACCCGCCCGAGCCGAACCCGTGGGACGACTACCAGGACTACGGTCACAGCCACTTCCACAACGCGATGATCTGGGGCGACCGGCTGACCAACATCGCGTTCGTCGGCACCGGGACCATCGACGGCGGTGGGCACCTGATCACCGGCAACCCGAGCTCCGGCGAGGCCGACAAGATCATCGCGCTGACCCGCTGCGACGGCCTGCGGGTGGACGGCATCAGGCTGCGCCGGGGCGGGCACTTCGCGATGCTCACCAACGCCTGCAACAACATCACCTCGGACCGGCTGCGGATCGACACCGCCAGCGACCGGGACGGGTGGAACGTGATCAACGCCAAGAACGTCACCATCACCAACGCGCGGATCGAGGCCGACGACGACGCGCTGGCGTTCAAGAGCGACTGGGCGCTGGGCGCCACCTACGACAACGGCAACGTCAAGGTGTACGACGCGTACCTGTCCGCCGTCTGCTGCAACGCGCTGATGTTCGGCTCCGAGACGTGTGGTGATTTCACCGGGTACGACTTCCAGCGCATCACCATCAACGGCTCCAACAAGTCGGGGCTCGGGATGGTGTCGATGGACGGCACGGTGATCTCCGACGTCCACTACAAGGACATCACCATGACCAACGTACGGGGCGCGATCTACCAGAAGATCGGCACCCGCCGGCGATGCGGCGACAACCCCGGCGTCGGGCGGATCGAGAACATCACGTACGAGAACATCACCTCATCCGGGCAGAGCAGCGAGAACTTCTCGGCGACCCTGTGGGGCGAGTCCGGCTCGTCCAACCGGATCCGGAACGTCAGCTTCACCAACGTCGACCTGACGGTGCCCGGTGGCAACGGGTGCATGGGCACCGGAGTCCCGAGCAACGATCCGAACAACTACAACCCGCGAAGCATCGGCACCCGGCCGGCGTACGGCTGGTACCTCCACAACGCGCACGACATCACGTTCACCGACAGCTCGGTGCAGTTCGTCTCCAACGACTGCCGGCCGGCGGTGATCGCCAACGCCGGGAGCACCGTACGGTTCGACCGGTTCACCGCGGAGCGGGGGAGTAGCAGCCCGTACGACATGGGTTTCCAGTCGATCAGCGGCTACTGCGTGGCGAACAGCCAGAACACCGGCGGGGGCGCGCTACGGGTGAACGCCACCGGCTCCAGCGAGGCGTGTGGGCCGCCGCCGGCCAACCGGCACGAGGCGGAGAACGCGGTCTGTCAGGGCAGCGTCGACTCCGACCACGCCGGGTACTCCGGCTCCGGGTTCTGCAACACCACGAACGTGGTGGGCTCCTATGTGGAGTGGACGGTGGACGCGCCGGAGGCTGGGGCGTACTCCCTGAAGTTCCGGCACGCCAACGGCACGACGGCGAACCGGCCGATGGACGTCAGCGTCAACGGCGCCGTCAGCTCGGCCGGCGTGGCGTTCGCGCCTACCGGCGGCTGGAGCAGCTGGGCGACGGTCACGGTCACGGCGACGTTGAGCGCTGGCGCCAACAAGATCCGGGCCACGGCGACCACGTCCGCGGGCGCGCCCAACGTGGACTACCTGGAAGTTGACCTGCAGGCGCCGTCTGCCACCCGGTACGAGGCCGAGAGCGCCGTGTGCCAGGGCAGCGTCGACTCCGACCACGCCGGCTTCTCCGGTACGGGCTTCTGCAACACCACCAACGCGGTGGGCTCCTATGTGGAGTGGACGGTCAACGTGCCGGAGGCTGGCGCGTACACCCTGAGGTTCCGCCACGCCAACGGCTCGACGGCGAACCGGCCGATGGACCTTGTGGCCAACGGGGCGGCTGCCGGCAGCGTCGACTTCCCCGGTACGGGAGCCTGGTCGACCTGGCAGATCGTCACGGCCCCGGTCGAGCTGAGCGCGGGCGCCAACACGATCCGGCTCACCGCGACCACCTCGGCCGGTGCGCCCAACCTGGACTACCTGGAGGTGGCCTGATGCGCCGCGGGATGGTGGCGGCGGTCAGCTCGGCGGCGGTCGTGGTGGCGGGTGCCCTCTCGCTGGTACCGCCGGCGGCTGAGGCGCTGGCGGAGCGGGTGATTACGGTGCGGTCGATCGCGGAGTTGCAGTACGAGGCCGATCGGGCGCAGCCGGGGGACCGGATCGAGCTGGTCGACGGGGTGTACACCACATCCGGCTCGATCGGGCTCTCCCGCTCCGGTACGGCGAGCGCGCCGATCACGATCGCGGCGCAGAACATCGGCCGGGCGGAGATCCGGGGCTCGGCGGGCTTCAGCTTCGACGGGCCCGACTACGTGGTGCTGGAGGGATTCCGGCTCACCCACTCGGGCAGCGTGAGCATCCCGTCCAGCTCGCACCACGTACGGTTCACCCGCAACACGGTGCAGCTGTCCAGCTCGGACGGCAACTGGGTGACCGTGGTCGGCGACGACGCCGAGATCAGCTACAACGCGTTCCAGAACAAGAGCACCAAGGGCGTGTTCCTGCAGGTCTCCGGGCCGGGCGACCGGGCGATGGCGCAGCGCAGCTGGATCCACCACAACTACTTCTACAACCACACGTTCACCGGCACCAACGGCGGTGAGTCGATCCGCCACGGCTACAGCTTCCGGCAGCTCAGCTCGGCGTACGCCCTGATCGAGCAGAACCTCTTCGAGCGCGCCAACGGGGACTCCGAGGCGATCTCGGTGAAGTCGTCGGACAACGTCATCCGGCACAACACGATCCGCAACAGCCGGGGCTCGATCGTGCTGCGGCACGGCAACCGCAACCGGGTCGACGGCAACCTTTTGCTCGGCGGCAGCTCGGGGCTGCGCTTCTACGACAACGACCACGTGCTGGTCAACAACCTGATCCAGGGCGGCAGCGGTCAGATCATCGCCGGCTCCGGTACGGTCGCCGACGACACCACGGGATCGACCGCGCACGCCCGGCCGGACCGGGTGCTGGTGGCGTTCAACACCGTGGTCGGGACCCGGGTACCGCTGCTGCAGGTAGGGCAGGGCACTGACCGGCTCGGCCCGAACGAGTGCACGTTCGCCAACAACATCCTGGTCGGCGGCGGCTCCGGTGGCCTGATCGACATCGACGAGGGCACCAGCCTGCGCTGGCACGGCAACATCGTGTGGGCCGGCTCCGGCGGCAACGCGCCGGCGAGCGGATACCGGGTGGTGAACCCGGCGCTGGTCACCGACTCCGGAGGGCTGCGCCGGCTCTCGGCGAACAGTCCGGCGATCGGTGCCGCGGCCGGCTCGTTCCCCCAGGTCGCCCAGGACATGGACCTGCAGCCCCGTACGGACCCGAAGGACGCCGGCGCCGACGAGTACGCCACGACCGGCACTCAACGCCGCCCGCTCACCACCTCCGACGTGGGGCCGAACGCGAATGGGTCGTCACCGCCGAACCGGTACGAGGCCGAGGACGCGACGATCGTCCAGGGCGTGGTGGAGTCCAACCACGCCGGGTTCTCCGGCACCGGGTTCGTCAACTACGACAACGTGGTCGGCTCGTACGTGCAGTGGACGGTGAACGCTCCGGCGGCCGGGGCGTTCACCCTGACGTTCCGGTTCGCCAACGGGAGCACCTCGAGCCGGCCGATGGACATCGCGGTCAACGGGGCGCTGGCCGTCGACGAGCTGGGATTCTCGCCGACAGGCTCCTGGAGCAGCTGGCAGACCGTCACGACCACGGTGAACCTCGCGGCCGGCGCCAACACCATCCGCGCCACCGGCACTATGGCTACTGGTGGGCCGAACGTGGACTACCTGGCGCCCGACCCGCAGGCGCCGTCCGCCGCCCGGTACGAGGCGGAGGTCGCGACCTGCGACGGGACCGTCGACTCCGACCACGCGGGCTACTCCAGTGCGGGGTTCTGCAACACCACGAACACCACCGGCTCCTATGTGGAGTGGACGGTGAACGCGCCGGAAGCGGGCTCGTACTCCCTGGCGTTCCGGTTCGCCAACGGGACCACGTCGAACCGGCCGATGGACCTCGCCGCGAACGGCGCCGCCGCCGGACGGGTCGACTTCCCCGGCACCGGCGCATGGGCGACCTGGCAGGCCGTCACCACGACGGCGACCCTGCGCGCCGGCGTGAACACGATCCGGCTGACCGCGACGACGTCCAACGGGGGACCCAACCTGGACTACCTGGAGGTGGCATAGCGATGCACGATCGACGGGCGTTTCTGATGACAGCGGGCGGCCTGGTGCTGGCCGGCACGGCCCTCGGCGGTGCGGCGCGCGCCGCCGATGCGGCCCAGTCGCCGGCAC
>JBOGDG010000060.1:0-11028 GCA_050701655.1 Micromonosporaceae bacterium | reverse complement strand
GGCCTGGCTCGCGCTCGCCGGCTTCGAGCGCCGCAACCGCCGCCGGGCGCTGGCCCGCGCCGCGGCCAGCACCGCCCACGAGATCTGTACCAAGGCCGGCGCCACCGCCTGGCAGCAGCTAGCCGAGGCCGAGCTGGCCCGCATCGACGGGGTACGCGATCTCGCCTCGCTGACCGCGACGGAGCGCCGGATCGTGGACAAGGTGCGCTCCGGCGCCACCAACCAGGAGATCGCCACGGCGCTGTTCCTGTCGGTGAAGGCGGTGGAGGGCACCCTGACCCGGCTCTACCGCCAGCTCGGGGTCCGCAACCGTACCGAGCTGGCGCGTACCCCCGATCCCGGTTAGGTCGCACCCACGACGGTGCACCGGGCTCCCCGCCCCGACGCACCGCCGGGCGGCCCGGCTCGCGGATTCTCCGTCGGAAAGTTGTTGGTCCGGCGGAGGCGAACTCCTCTCAGCAGTGTCCGGCGACGCGCCGGCCGCCTGGAGGAGGAAGACCATGACTGTGTACGAGAGCGGAAGCCAGCGCAAAGGTATCGCCGGACGGGTGGCGGTCGGTGTCGGACTGACCTGCTTCGTACTGGCACTGCTCGTCGTGTTGGCGACCTGTGCCGGCCCCGGCGGGTCCGCCGGATCGGATGACCCGTCGGCCAGCCCGAGCGCCGGCGGCGCGGCGCAGGGCTCCGGCACGGGCGCGTCGTCAGGTGCCGACACCGACCCGCAAGGCGGCAACGGCGACGGCAACGGTGGCGGCGGCGACGGCGGTGGCGGGAACAACGGCGGAGGTGACGGCGGCGGCGATGGCGACGGTGGCGACGGCGACGGTGCAGGGGCCGATGTGGAGCCCGCGGCCGAGGACTGTGTCGGGTACAACCCGTCGAACCTGACGGTGAAGGACGCCGGTGCGACCGGCTGGCTGATGGTCGACGGAAATCACAGCATGGCGCTGTTCGACACCCAGGCCGACGCGCAGCTCGGCGTCAAGATGGCCCGCCACTACACCCAGTCGTGCTTCATCGGCCGGGACAACCAGCGGCCCGACCGCTACCGGTACATCAAGCGCTACTGGACGGGCCCGTCCGGCCTGGCCGGTGCGATGCCCACGCCCGACTGCCTGTCGTACAACCCGCACAACCTGACCATCGAGAAGTACGGCGATGCCGGCTGGCGGCTGATCGACGGCAGCCACGCGATGCTGCTGCTGGACACCGCCGAGGATGCCGAGCGGGCGCGCCTGATGGCCGGCGACCACAGCAAGCTGTGCTTCATCGGACGCGGCAACAGCCGCCCCGACCGGAGCCGCTACATCGTCGAGTACTGGCTCGGCTGACCCCCGGACCACCGCCCAGGCCGCCCCACAGTGGCCTGGGCGGTGGCTCTTCCTGTGCGGGCTTCAGCGGGTTCCTACCTGGGCTCGGCTGGGTTTCGAGTCGGGTTCGAGCGTGATTGGCGAGCGTGGTCGTACAGGGAAGGAGGGGCGATGACCGCAACCACCGAGCACCCTGCGACACCGCCACCGGCCGTACGGCCGGACGAGCCGGAGTCGGTGTGGTCGTTCTTCGCCAACTCCCGCTTCACCACGCTGTTCGCCACCGACATGTGGGAACGCTTCAGCTTCTACGGGCTGCAGGCCCTGATCTTCCTGTACGCCGTCGCCCCGCAGTCCGCCGGTGGCCTGGGACTCAGCCCGGGCTCCGGCGGTGCGCTGTTCGGGCTCTACATGGCCTCGATGCTGATGGCCAGCCTGCCCGGCGGCTGGATCGGGGACCGGATCCTGGGGCCCCGCCGCGCGGTGCTGTGGGGCGGGGTCGTGATCGCGATCGGGCACTACTGCATGGCGATCCCTTCCGTACCGACCTTCTACCTGGGGCTGGCGTGCGTCGCCGCCGGCACCGGCCTGCTCAAGCCGAACATGATGGCGCTGGTGACGCTGCTCTACCCGAACGTGTCGAGCGCGCGCCGGGAAGCCTGCTTCGCCTTCCTCTACATGAGCTCCATGGTCAGCGCGCTGCTGGCACCGCTGATCACCGGGTTCCTGGGGGAGAAGATCGAGTGGCACCTGGGCTTCGGCGCCGCCGCGGTCGGGATGACGATCGCACTGGTCTGGTACGCCTCCGGGATCCGCCGGTACGGCTCGCTCGGCGGCACCCCGCCCAACCCGGCCTCGGCGGCGGAACGCGACCGGATCGTACGCCGCGCCGGGCTCGCCCTCGGGCTGGTGGGCGTACTGGTCACGGCGGACGCCCTCGCCGGTACGTTCCAGGTGGAGCACCTGCTCGCGGTGGTCGGGCTGACCGCGATCGTGGCGCCGGTGGCGTACTTCCGGTATCTGCTGCGCCGTCCCGCGTTCACCGCCACCGACCGCCGCCGGATCCGAGGCTACCTGTGGGTGCTGGGGCCGTCCGCGCTGTTCTGGATGCTGTTCAGCCAGCTCGGCTCGAGCTTCGCGTACTTCGCGCGGGAGCACACCGACCGCGACGTCTTCGGCTTCCTGGTGCCGGCGAGCTGGTTCCAGTCCGCGCATCCGCTGTTCCTGCTGCTGGTGGCGCCGCTGTCGGCGTGGCTCTGGATCAAACTGGGCTCCCGCGCCGGCGCGCCGGTGAAGCTCGCCGGCGGGCTGCTCAGCTCGGCGGCCGGCTTCGGGATCATGGTGGCCGCGGCGGTGCTCGCCAGCAGCGGCGTACCGGTCTCGCCGTGGTGGTTGATCGTGGCGTTCCTGGCGAAGGCGTGTGGCGAGATCACGTTCGGCCCGGTGGGGCTCAACGTCTCCGGCGAGGTCGCCCCCAAGGGGTACGGCGGCCAGTTGATGGGGCTGTACTTCCTCGGTGCCGCCCTCGGCGCGGGGCTCGGCGCGCAGTATTCGCGGCTGCTCGGCGTACTGCCGTTGCCCGTCTACTTCGGCATCTTCGCGGTCGCCTCGCTGGCGGTCGGGGTGCTGCTCGCGGCCCGCTCCGGCGCCGTACTGCAGACCCTCTCCGGGGACCCCGCGCCACGCACCATTACCAGCAATATCTGAATTCGAGTCAGAAGGGAGAGCATGAAAAAACGGCAGTGTCCGAACTCATGGCCAGGGAGTCAACATGAAAGCTCCGGTGATAAAAGCGATACTCTCGATGCGGGAGCGCTACTACGACCCGATTACGCCCGGCGAAATCGCCTCCGAAGTATTCTTCAGCCGTTTCCATTTCTCCCGGATGTTCTCCCGTGACACCGGGGTCAGCCCGGGTCGTTACCTGCGGGCGATCCGGCTGTTCGAGGCCAAGCGGCTGCTGCTGACCACCTCGATGACGGTCTCCGACATCGTCTGCAGCGTCGGCTACAGCAGCGTCGGCACCTTCCGTACCCGGTTCGTGCAGTCGGTCGGGATGACCCCGGCGCAGTACCGGCACCCCGTGGTGGACGAGCTGCTGGTCGCGGTGGCGCCCGGTTTCCACCGGCTGCCGTCGGAGCGGACACTGCGGGAATCCGGGGTGTACGGCACCGGCGTACAGCTGGCGACGGGCGGCTCGGTGGCGGGCACCGTACAGCTGCCGCGCGACGTACAGCCGGCAAACCTGCTGGTAGGGCTCTTCTCCGACGCGATTCCCCAGCGGGGTCCGGTGGCGTTCACCGCGCAGTCGAACGTCACCTCGCCCGAGGTCTCGATCAACAACGTGCCGGACGGTGACTGGTGGGTGCTGGCGGTGGCGGAGAGCGCCGTCGACGGCCCCGGGCCGGTCCGCTCGTACCTCGGCACCCTGCCGGAGCCGGTCACGGTCACCGACGGGCGGATCACCCGGATGTCGCTGCGGATGCGTCCGGCGGCCCCCACCGACCCGCCGATCGCGGTCACTCTGGCGACCGACGAGCTTGTCGACACCGACCGGGTGGCGGCATGGCACGCACCAGCGCTGCGGGCGGTGGCCTGAGCGCTACACAGGAAAGGCTTCTTCAAGGCCGGGAGTGAAGATGGGCGCCGAGAATCGGTTGAGGGAACGCCTCGCGGCGGTGGACGCCCGGTCCGAACGGCTGCTCGTGCTCTACCTGACCCTGGGCGATCCACTGCTGCGGGACCCGTGCGAGCTGGCGCGGGTGGCGGCGGACGCGGGCGCCGATCTGCTCGAGCTGGGCATCCCCACCCGAGGCACCCGGCCGCGCGGCGACGAGCTGGCCAGCTCGTTCGACCGGGCCCGTGACGTACGGCTGCCGTACGTGTGGGGCACGCTGCGCGCGATCCGGGACGCCGTACCGGGCACTCCGCTGCTGCCGCTGGTGTATCCCCAGACGGTGGGCGACATCGGCGCCGACCGGCTGCTCGCCTCAGCCGCCGGGTACGGCGCCGACGGGCTGGTGCTCACCGCGCCGGATCACGCGCTGCCGGTGCACGAGGTGGTCTCCGCCGGCCTGGCCGCGATCCCGCTGGTCAGACCCGAGAACACCCTCGCCGAGCAGGTACGCCTGGAACGCGCCGCCGACCTGTTGACCTACCGCGACCTGGGGCACCGCAGCGGCGTACGGCTGGTGCCGTCGCTGGCCCGCGACCTCACCGCCCGGTACGCCCGCAACGCGACCCGGCCGTTCCTGGTCGGGTTCGGGATCCGCGACGAGCGGGACATCCGTGCCGTCGCCCCGTACGCCAGCGGCGTGGTCATCGGCAGCCAGCTGCTACGCGAGCTGCGACGCTCCGCGCCGGGCGACCAGTTGGAGCGGCTGGACGCGGCGGTACGCCGCTGGAAGGCCGCCACCCGGCTGGCAACCGACCAGCCGCCGGCCGACTCGCAGCTCGTCTCCGCGGCAGTCGGAGAGGGGTGCGGATGACCCCGACCGGCTTCTGGAACCCGAGCGCGGAGACCCTGCCGCGGGAGCGACTCGCCGCGTGGCAGTGGCGCAAGCTGTCCCGGGCGCTGGCGCGGGCCCGGCAGGGCTCGAAGTTCTGGGCGACCCGGATCCCCGACGGTGTCACGTCGCTGCGGGAGTACGTCACCCGCGTCCCCCCGGTACGGCTGCCCGAGCTGCTCGCCGCGCAGGCGATGAGCCCCCCGTACGGGACCTTGCCGTCGACCGACCCGGCACTCGGCATCGCCTACCACGAGACCGGCGCCTACCACGAGACCAGCGGAGAGACGCCGCTACGTAGCTTCGACACCGCCCGTGACTGGGCCTGGGCGGTCGACATGTGGTGCACCGCGTTGTACGCCGCCGGCGTCCGCGCCCACCACACCGGCTGTGTCACCTCCGGGCGCGGGCCGACGGTCGGCTTCTGGGGGATGCGGAACGCGCTGGCGCGGATCGGCTGCCAGGTCGTACCCGCCGGCGGGATGGACGCCGGAGCGCGGGTACGGCTGCTGGTGGAACGGCAGGTCGAGGTGCTGGGCGCCACCCCGGCGTATGCGCTACGGCTGCTGGACGCGGCACGGGAGCTGGGCGTCGACCTGGCCGCCGACGGCAGTCTCCGGGTGATCGTCGCCGGGGAGCCGGTGCCGGCGCCGACCCGGCGCGCCCTCGCCGACGGCTTCGGCGCCCGCATCAGTGACGTCGCCGGGCTGACGGAGCTGGCGACGGTGTCCAGCTTCGAGTGCGACCGGGGCTCGCGGCACATCATCGAGGGCGACTTCGTCGAAGAGGTGCTGCACCCGGAGACCGGACACCCGGTCGGGTACGGCGAGCCGGGCGTACGGGTCACGACGGGGCTGGGTCGCGAAGGCATCCAGATCTTCCGCTACTGGACCGGGGAGTCGGCGGTGAAACGGCCGTGGCACGAATGCGGTTGCGGCCGTACCTGGGACTGGTATTCGAGGCGAGGTGGTGAGATTCCGTGACCCACCAAGCCACACCGACGGCGCCCCAAGCCACACCGGACGCCCGGCACCAGGCCACGCCGAGCCCGCGGCAGCAAGCCACGCTCACCGCGCGGCAGCGGCAGCAGTTGTTCGACTGCTACGCGAATCTGCACGAGCTGGTCGCCTGGTGTGACGTACCGGCCGTACGGGCGGCCGCCCGGGCCGCGGTCGCCGAGGTGCACGCGGCGCTGGACGGGCAGGCGCTGGAATTCGAGTGCTATTCGCACCGGTGGGAGGAACGGTAATGCCCCACCCCACGGGGCCGTGGGAGTCGGGTCGAGCTCGACGAGCAGGAAATGGGTAACGCGATGGAATACCGGGTCTTGGGATCGCTGGAGATCCTCGACGAGGATGTGCCGATCACGCCGACGGCGCCGAAACTCCAGAGCATCTTCGCGATTCTGCTCGTCAATCACAACCGTACGATTTCCCGCAACGCCATGATTGACGAGCTGTGGCCCGCCAAGCCGCCCGCCACCGCCACGATGACGCTCAACACGTACGTCTGCCAGCTCCGCAAGCTGCTCGCCCGGGGTCCGTCCAACCGCACCGACCTGGTGCGTTCCCGCCCCGGCGGGTACGAGGTCGTGCTCGCCGCCGAGAACCTGGACCTGACCGTCTTCGAGTCCGCCGTGGCGGCCGGCCGGCACGAGCTCGCCGAGGGGCGGCTGGTGGAGGCCAGCTGCCAGCTGCGACGGGCGCTGCTGCTGCGCCGCGGCCCGGTGCTGGCCGGCGTCGACAAGGGGCCGATGCTCGCCGGGATCGCCGCCCGCATCGAGGAGGACGCGCTGGACGCCACGGCGCTGCGGATCGAGACCGACCTGCGGCTGGGCCGGCACCGGGAGCTGATCGGCGAGCTGCGGGCGCTGGTGGCCCAACACCCGCTGAACGAGGACCTGCACGCCAAGCTGATTCTGGCGCTCTACCGCAGCGAGCGCCGCTCCGTGGCGCTGGAGACCTACCAGCGGCTGCGGCAGGCGCTGCGCAGCAACGTCGGGATCGACCCGTCGCCGGGGCTGAAGCGGCTGCACCAGCAGCTGCTCGCCGACTCCCCGTCGCTGTTGTCCCCGGACGAGATCGCCCGCGCGTCCTGACCGCCGCACTTACGCCGCCAGCTCCGAGTCGGCATCCGCCTGCTCCTCCTCGCGGGCGGCGATCCCCGACTGCGCCGACAGCGGCAGCTCCTTGAGGAACAGCGCCAGTACGAATCCGATCAGCACCACCGCGAACGCGATCAGGAACGCGCCGCTCATCGACTCGGCGAACCCGATCTGGAACGGCTTGGCGAGCCGGGGATCGAGCTGGCCGATGAACGAGGAGTTCTCCAACGACAGCTCACCCAGCCGGCCCTGGTCGACGGCGTCCACCACCGGCTGGTTGGCCGGGTCGGCGCGCACCGCGGGGTCGCGTACCGCGGAAAGAAATTCGGGGGTACGGGCCGCGGCGGTGATCCGCTCCCGCACGGTGGCGAACAGCAGGGACAGGAACACCGCGGCGCCGATCGTGCCGCCCACCTGGCGGAAGAAGGTCACCGAGCCGGTGGCGATCCCGAGGTGCCGCGACGGCAGAGAATTCTGCACCGCGATCACCAGCGGCTGGGTGCAGCCGCCGAGCCCGAAGCCGAACATCGCCATGTAGACCCCGGCCTGCCACAGCGGGGTGTCGGCGCCGATCGTCCACAGCAGCGCGAGGCTGGCCACCATCAGCGCGGCCCCGGCCACCGGCAGCACCTTGTAGCGGCCGGTACGGGAGATCGTCTGGGCGCAGACCACCGAGCTGACCAGCATCGCGAGCGTGAGCGCCAGCAGCATCAGCCCGGACTCGGTGGGGGAGGCGCCCTTCACGATCTGCAGGTAGAGCGGGAGCGTCACCAGGCCGCCGAACATGCCGACGCCGACCACCAGGCTGACCGCGTTGCCGACCGCGAACGCCCGGTTGCGGAAGAATCCCAGCGGCAGCAACGCGTCCTCGCCCATGGCGCGTTCGGCGAGTACGAAGCCGACCAGCGCGAGCAGCCCGACACCGACCAGCGCGAGCACCCGGGGCGAGCCCCAGCCCCACTCCCGGCCCTGTTCCAGCACCACCAGCAGCGGCGCGATCGCCGCGGTGAACGCCGCCGCGCCGAGCCAGTCGATGCGGTGCCGGCGTACGGCGTGGGGGATCCGGAGCACCTTCGCCACCACGGTCAGCGCCGCCAGCCCCACCGGTACGTTGACCAGGAACACCCACCGCCAGCCGCTGACCCCGAGCAGGGTGTCCTGGCTCGCGAAAAAGCCGCCGACCACCGGCCCGAGCAGGCTGGAGAAGGCGAAGACAGCGACGAAATAGCCCTGGTAGCGGGCCTGCTCGCGGGGCGAGACCAGGTCGCCGACGATCGCCAGCACGAGGGTGAACAGCCCGCCCGCGCCCAGCCCCTGGATCGCGCGTGCGCCGGCGAGCTGGTAGACCGAGCCGGCCAGCCCGCACAGCACCGAGCCGGCGATGAAGATCGACATCGCGATCAGGATCAGTCTGCGGCGCCCGTACAGGTCGCCGAACTTGCCGTACAGCGGGGCGGTGACGGTGGAGGTGATCAGGTAGGACGTGGTCACCCAGGCCTGCAGGCTGAGGCCGTTGAGGTCGTCGGCGATGGTACGCATCGCGGTGACCACCACGGTCTGGTCCAGCGCGGCGAGCAGCATCGCCATCATCAGCCCGCCGACGATGGTCAGGATCTGCCGGTGCGTGAGCCCGGTGGCGCCGGGCAACGGGGTCGGGTCGGCCATGCCCGGCGAAGCGTCCGACCCGTCTGCGGGAGGCTCAGACTGTCGTACGTCGCCGCTAGGGTTGGCTGACATCTGCACCCCTCGCGCTGACCGGTGGGAGGTTATCTAGGCTCTGCGCAGAAATTATCCGGTCATTCCACGGCGTCGACCAGTGTCACGCGCATCAGCAGATCATGTGATCTGCATATTGTGTACGGTCATTCTTCACGCACGCGCGCGTGTGCCTCGCACTGCCGTTGGCGGCACCATTCTGCGACGCTCTAAGAGCGTCTTGCCGTTTGCGTACCCGTCCTGTGGGTGCGTCGGGGACAGAAAGGCAACGGGAGCTGACTCATGTTTGGTATGTATCTCAATTTCTCCGAAATCATTCCGGCACTGACGCTCGTTTTCGGTGCGCTGGCAGGTTATCGCGCCGGCCAGCTGGTCTATCGCCCCAATCACCGGAGACTACGCGCCTCGATTCTCACTACGTACCTGCTGCTGGGAGTCGCGATCTTCGGTGTGATGGTGCTGATCGCCCTCGGGTTCGGCCTGCTCAGCTTCGGATGGGAGTTCGCCAGCAACCGGTTCATCGCCGGGCTGCCGCCGATGCTGATCGCCACCGTCGCCACCTTCGTGCTCGCGGTGCCGCGACTGCGCCGGCTCCGGCGCCGCGGTGACGACTACGACCCGAAGCGGCCGCTGACCCCCGAGCAGCGACACCTCGCGAGCGACCCCCGGTTGGTGGTGCCGATCCAGGCGGTCGGCGTCGCCGGGGGGCTCAGCTCCTGGGTCATGATCATCATGCGGCCGACACCGCCGTACACCCTGATAGTGCTGACCGCGAACGGCGCGTTGCTGGTCGTCTGCGCCCTGTTGTGGCTGCGACAGGTACGCCGGCAGCGTGCGCTGGGTGGCGAGGAGCCCGGCCGCACCCCCGGCTGGGTGCTCCGGTCGGTGCGCTGGGTGGGTGCGCTGGTCGCGGTGGTCGCGCTCACGGCGGCGACCGTGGTGACCGGGCAGTACGTCAGCCGGCTGCCGGACAGCTTCGACATGGGCGCCAGCGACCAGATGGACTTCGGCGGCGGGCCCGAGTTCGAGATGTCCGGCGGGCACCACGGCAAGCATCACGGCACCGGCGGCACCAGCGTGGCCGACCTGACCGGCGGCGATGACGTCAAGGGGGAGCCGGACAAGAAGTTCACCCTGACCGCGGTGAAGAAGACGTTCCGGTTCAGCTCCGGCGAGACCGTCGAGGCGTGGACGTACGACGGCGTGATCCCCGGCCCGGTGCTCACCGTCAACGAGGGCGACCTGGTCGAGATCACCCTGGTCAACAAGATCCCCGGCACCGGCCTGACCGTGCACTGGCACGGCGTCGACGTGCCGAACGCGCAGGACGGCGTGCCGGGGGTGACCCAGAACGCGGTGACCACCGGGAAGAGTCACGTCTACCGGTTCCGGATGCACCAGGTCGGGACATTCTGGTACCACTCGCACCAGAGCGCGGCCAAGCAGGTCGACCGGGGGCTGTACGGCGCCCTGGTGTCGCTGCCCAAGGACGCCGAGCCGGACCCGTACGACATCACGGTCCAGATGCACGACTGGAAGCTGCTCAAGAGCAACGAGCTGTCGCGCGACGAGTCGTACATGACCTTCGACGACAGCGACCAGCTCGCCAAGCGCAAGGTGCCCGCCGGCACCAAGGTGCGGCTGCGGGTGGTCAACACCGGGACCAGCGCGGTCGACGACGAGGACACCCCGCACTTCGTACTCAGCGGTACGTCGTTCCGGGTCGCCGCCACCGACGGTAACGAGATCAACCAGCCCGGCGAGCTGGCGGACGGCACCCGGATCCCGCTAGGTACGGGTGGCCGCGTCGACCTCACCTTCACCATGCCGGACGGCCCGGTACGGCTGACCAACCTGGAGAACACCAAGACCGGCATGGTGCTCAGCCCGGACGGTACGGCCGACGCGCCGGCGCCAAAGGCGGACGGCCCGCTGTTCGACCGTGCCACGTACGGCAAGCCGGCCTCGACCCCGTTCGACGCGTCGAGCGACTTCGACCGCAACTTCAATCTGGTGCTCGACGACGGCCCCGGGTTCTACAACGGCCGGGTGGACGTGCTGTTGAAGATCAACGGTGAGGTGTTCCCCAACACGCCGATGCTGATGGTGAGCGAGGGCGACCTGGTCAAGGTCAAGATCGTGGGTCGCGGTCACACCAACCACCCGATGCACCTGCACGGCCACCAGATCCTGGTGCTCAGCCGCAACGGCGAGCCGGTCACCGGCAGCCCCTGGTGGACCGACACCCTGGAGGTACGGGTCGGCGAGATCTACGAGTTCGCGTTCCTCGCCAACAACCCTGGCGTCTGGATGGACCACTGCCACAACCTGCAGCACGCCGCCAAGGGCATGCTGATGCACCTCGGGTACGAGGGCGTCTACACGCCGAACC